>NZ_JBBNGE010000051.1:0-23514 GCF_040095255.1 Segatella sinensis
GGAATATGTACAATAAAAGAATTTTGGTCGTTTTACAAGTAAATTCTCACGAAACCCTATAGGTTGCGGATTTGAGGATTAAAACAAAAGCAATGAATATAATTAAAACAGATATTGAAGGCGTTCTCATTATAGAGCCACGCCTCTTCCGTGATGCTCGTGGCTACTTCTTCGAGAGTTTCAGCGAGCGAGAGTTTGAAGAGAAGGTAACTCCTATTTTAGGTCACTGTGTTCACTTCTGCCAAGACAACGAGTCTATGAGCAGCTATGGCGTAATGCGAGGCTTGCACTTCCAGCGCCCACCTTATACTCAGAGCAAGCTGGTACGCTGCGTAAAGGGTAGAGTACTTGATGTAGCAGTAGATATTCGCAAGGGATCGCCAACCTATGGCAAGCATGTGGCAGTAGAACTGACAGAAGACAATCATCGTCAGTTCTTCATTCCAAAGGGCTTTGCCCATGGATTCGCCGTTCTTTCAGAAACAGCAGTTTTCCAATACAAGTGTGATAACTTCTATCATCCAGAGGCAGATGGAGGTATCAGCATCCTCGATGATACTCTTGGTATTGATTGGAAGATCCCAACAGAGCATGCCAATCTCTCAGATAAAGATACGAAGCATGCCATGCTGAAGGACTTTGATAGTCCATTCGATATCGACGTGGATTTATACTAATCATACGTTGTTCTTGTTAAGTATTGACTATGCTGTGATGGAGAAGTCAAATGAAATCTATACCTTGCCAGCTGAGTTCGGCTGGAGCGACTTAGGAAGCTGGGGTAGCCTCCGTACCTTGCTTCCACAGGATGAGGCTGGCAATGCCAAGGTAGGCAAGGACATCCGCTTGTATGAATGCAGGCACTGCGTGGTTTATACCTGACATGATTTTTGAGAGAAATCTATTGAAGGTTAAATTGCTTGTAATTACAGATACCAGTAAATTAGATTCATAATTTTTGCAACATTTAAAGTTAGAAGACAAAATGCCAGAATTACTTTATAAGTATCGTTCTTTAGAGAACTTGGAGAGGTTTTTGGATATAATAATAGACAAGAAACTTTATGGTGCTCTTTATAATGAAATGAATGACCCTATGGAAGGTTATTTTCAATACTCTCCAAGAGTGGATAAAAGTACAGTTAGTAACATTTTGAATGGTAAGGGGAAGCGATATATTTGTTCTTTGTCTCGAAAACCAAACATCGGTTTGATGTGGACTCATTATGCAGATGAAAATCAGGGATGTTGTTTGGAAGTTGAAGTAACTTCTAAATCATGGGAAAGATTAGATATTGACTATAGTGAACAGATTCCTGTTTTAACTGACAATATGACTGTTCAAGATGTACTCAAAGTAAAGGCTAAAATGTGGGAATACGAACAGGAAGTAAGATATCTTAGTAGACAATATTCTCCAAAAGCAAATCGTCCAAAGTTGTCTGTTAGAATTAATAAAATTATATTCGGATATAAGGTGAAAAACAATCAATATAATCATTTAAAGAAAGTTGTTTTAGCTTTAAATTCGAAAATAAAGATTGAAAAAATGAAAAAGGATGAGCTAGATTATGGCTTTAAATGGCATAAGTAAAATATTCTAAACTCTTATTGTTACTTTCGAATTGATAATTGTTTGAATGTAACATATTAATAAATTATATAATAATCGTTTCGTTTAAAGTTGGACATTACACCAATCATAATATGGCAACACAAAGAAAAGATTTTTCAGAAAAAGAGATAGATGCAGTTTGGGAAAAAGCTGCGAAACAGCCAAATAATAATCCGGATGTTTTTCGAAAGGATTATGCTGGTGCTTGGATAAGGCGTGAGGATTATGGCAAACGTAATAAGCCTTATGGATGGGAAATAGACCATCTAAAGCCTTTGACTAAAGATGGAACCCATGATTTGGATAACTTGTATCCTGTTCATTGGAGAAACAATGAATCTAAAGGTGATGATTATCCTCGTTGGAAAACAGTTTTAAGCTCGGAAGAAAATAAGAATGTAGAATCAGAAAAAAGATGGAAGGTAGATGAATAGCATTGGTATTCTTTATACATTAAGGAATTCTTCTGAACCAAGTAAAATTAATGTTTCAGCAGAATTACATGTTAATTATTGGAAAGTGCCCGTTCGAAATGGTGCCTATAAAAGGTTTCTCGATTTTGGCATTTTTATTAATGATGTTGCAAGAGAAGTAAGTTCTGTAAGTTTTTATTTTCCTTTTAAGGTTGCGGCTCAATCTTTGAAAGATCTAGGTGAAAGCTTATCTAAAAGTGAGTTGCTATGTACCCTGTTTAATAACGACTATGTTGTTCGCAATATTAATGGGTCACCTAGTTATTTTTGTATTTCACCGTCTTCTAATTCAGAAAAAGCGCATCCTTTTTGGTTGTATGTTCTTGGTGAAAACAATTTCAAGGTTTCAGATATTAAGCCAAATGGTTCTATCGTAAATGTGCAGATATTATCAACTCCCAAGAAAAATGGTGGCATTCAACCTGCTTCAAATGAGAAAAAGCCTAAGAGAAATTTATATTTCCGCTTCCGAGTAGAAGATATACCAGAGAATAGTATCTTTTATGAAGAAAATATATCAAATGATTTTTTACAAAGTGCATTCTCTAAGACGGAAATGATAGATTTCCGTATCAATGAAGTAAGGGAAATGAATCCAAAAGCTTATGAGGAGATAACAAAGGACAAGACATTTTTGCCTTTTAGTAAAATTCATTTCTTTTTTGTTGGTTCTTCCGAGGATGAGCAAATTGCAGGAAATACCGATTATAAAGATTGTAGGCTATTAAACTATGATAGGTGGCAAGCTTATATAGGAGATAACTATGATAGTACAAGAAAATTGATAGCCTATCATTGGTGTTGGAAAGGTGATACTAATGCCCAAACAAGAGATAGATATAGTATTTTTATAAAGACTGTATATAAGTCTATCAAATGGAAAACGATATTAAAATATTGTAGCGTAGTGTTTGGTTTAAGTCTTGTTTCTGCAATTGTGTGGGATGCGATAAAGGCTTTTCCATGTTTTATAAATTGGATTGTTGAACTCTGTAAGTAAACAGTATGTTTAATCAAACATTAGATAATTATAGACGAATAACGTCACCCCGTTTCAACGACATCAGTATTCTGCGAGTATCTGCGATGTTAATGGTTGTGTTCTATCATTGCCTTTGTCCATATTCTATATGGGATGGAACTGATTTTTATATAGGCTTTCATGTTCCAATTTGGGATGTAGTGGATGGAATGCTGTTACAGATTCACTTGCCGATTTTCTTCTTGATAAGTGGATACCTATATGGTTATAAACGAAATCTGGGGGGGGTATAGTGACAATGTGAAATTTGTGAAGGATAAGATACTGAGAGTACTAGTTCCTTATGCTATAGTAGGATTGTTCCTTTGCTTATTACAAGATAGAGATATTTCACAAATGCTGAATGGCATCAGTCATCTGTGGTTCTTGATGACCATATTTGAGTGTTATGTCTTAGGCATGTTGGTAGATACTGTATTGAAGATGCAAGAACGAAAGGTACAGATAGTAATGGGGGGATTGGTACTATTTATAGTTCTAATACCTTATAGAATTCCAGTGATGCAATTTCTTTGCCTATCCAACATCATCAAATACTTCCCCTTTTACATGTTAGGTATGTTGGCAAGCAAAATGAATTTTAGGAAGTATACGAAGTATAAGGCAAAAACACTAGTATTGATAATAATACTATTATTGTTTTTTGCGCTGCAACAAGTATATATCAAGAAAACTCCGATAACTATGTTGTTAGGAGTCTCTATCGTATCCTTCATATTCATTTATGCTAGATGTCTGAATATACCTAAGCTTCCTTCATGGGTGACAAGCTTGGACAAGTGCAGTATGGGCATCTATATAGTACATCATATAGTGATACAAGAGATGAATCCTTGCTTCCCTTTTCATGAATTGGCAGTGAATTATTGTTATGCATATCCAATCTTTCAATTCTTTATTGTCACTGGTGTAAGTTGGCTTTTTGTGGCAGTTTGTCAAAATTTAAAATATTCAAAGTATATATTAGGATAAAATTAAATGAATGAATCAAATAACAAGCGAATAGCGAAGAATACGCTTCTTCTTTATGTCCGTATGCTTTTTATGATGGTTATCGGCTTATATACAAGCCGCGTCATTTTGGATAAGTTGGGAGAAGTAGATTTTGGTATCTATAATGTAGTCGGTGGGTTTGTCACGATGTTCACCATTATCAGCGGTGCCATGACTACAGCTACCCAGAGATTCTTGTCTTTTGAGATAGGAAAGGGAGAGAAAGGCAATGTGAAGAGTATTTTCAGTACGATGATATACATTCACTTGTTCTTGGCATTGATAATCTTGATAGTGGGAGAACTTATAGGAGTGTGGTTCTTGAATACACACATGAACTTTCCGTCTGATAGGTATGATGCAGCCAACTGGGTATTTCAGCTATCTTTATTCGTGTTTATGTTGAATGTCATCAACGTTCCTTATAATGGGGCATTGATAGCATACGAGAAGATGTCGGCGTTTGCCTATTTTAGCATATTCGATGCCATTTTCAAGTTGGCTATTTGCTATGTCATAACCATGACACCATTTGACAAACTGATAGTCTATGCAATTTTGATGGCACTCATTCAAACAGTACTCCTTGCCATGTACTTCTTTTATTGCAGAGTTAAGTTTAAAGAGTGTAGGTTTACAGGAAAGTTTAATAAGGAGTATGGCAAGAATGTTGGATCATTTGTTGGTTGGAACTTAATAGGTTCTCTTGCAGGTGTAGCTAAGGAACAAGGCGTGAATGTCGTGTTGAATATGTTCTTTGGACCTGCTGTCAATGCTGCTCGTGGTGTTGCCTACCAAGTGCTCAGCAAACTGAATGGATTTGTTTCTAATTTCCAGATGGCAATGAATCCTCAAATCATTAAGAATTATGCGGCAGGGGAGAGAGAAAATATGTACAAGTTGGTATTTAGAGGTGCAAAGTTGTCTTATTTACTGCTGTTGACTTTGTCACTCCCTGTAATCATTGAGGCTCCTTTGATTTTAGGTGTTTGGTTGAAAGAAGTTCCTGATTATACCGTAGTGTTTTTGCGAATTGCTATTTTCACTGCGATGCTCAATACTTTGTCAAATCCATTAGTTGTGTCAATGCATGCTTCAGGAAAAGTTAGAAACTATCAAATTGTTGTTGGTGGTTTGTCTTTGCTTACCTTACCATTTGTCTATGTTGTGCTGAAGTTGGGGGCAAGTCCATATTGGGCAATGATTATAGCTTTTATTGTAGAATTTGTTTGCCATTTTGCAAGACAATACATGCTAACAAAAAGTATCGGATTCCCTATGTGGAAGTTTTCAAAGAATGTTACGTTTCGGGTATATTTGATTACCGCTATATCAATGGTGCTTCCTGTATTAGCTAATCAAAGTATTAGTATTACTTTCTGGCGTTTTTTATGTGTATGTGTCTTATCTTTGTTGTCTACGATAGGGTTTGGCTACTTTTTAGGATTTAATACCGATGATAGGTTATTGATTAAAGAGAATGTCGTTTCTGTCATTCAGAAAAAAATATTAAAAAAGAAAGTTTGATGAATAACATAAGTAAAATCCACGATTGCTATGGCTGTGGCGTATGCGTCACGGCATGTGGACGAAAAATCATAGAGATAGGTCTGAATGAAAATGGCTTTTATGAGCCACATTTCACAGACGAGAGTAGATGCACGGAATGTGGTATCTGTACCGAAGTATGTGCGTATCTGCATGATAAATTGTCGCTCACGGAGAAAGAGATACATCCATACGCTGCTTGGAGCAAAGACCATTTGGTGAGAAGAAAATGCTCATCAGGAGGTGCTGGCTTTGAGATAGGCAAGTATCTCTTGGGGCAAGGTTATAAGGTTTGTGGTGTGCGCTATGATGCGGAGAAGAACAGAGCCGAACATTATATTGCTACCAATGTGGAGGAATTGATTCCAAGCGCTGGTAGCAAGTATATCCAGAGCTATACGGTGGATGGATTTAAGGCCATCAATCGCAAGGAAAAATACTTGGTGACAGGCACCCCGTGCCAGATTGACTCCTTCCGCAGATATATCAAGAAGTTCCGCTGCGAGGACAATTTTGTTTTGCTCGACTTCTTCTGCCATGGAGTACCTTCTATGTTGGTATGGAAAAAATATACAGAATGGGCCGAGACGCAAGTGGGTAAGATAACTTATGCTTCTTGGCGTAACAAATGGACGGGCTGGCATGACTCTTGGGCAATGGGAATTGATGGTGAGAAACATGGCGAGAAGATAAATTGGCATGACTCTTACGATATGTTAATAAGGGAAAAAAAAAGTTATATAGAAAGCCGATTGTCACAAGGTGATATGTTCTATCAGCTTTTCCTTGGTGACTGTTGTCTAGGAAAGCAGTGCTATGAGCATTGCAAATACAAGTACGACCAGTCTTCCGCTGACATTCGTATCGGTGATCTTTGGGGAAATACTTACAAGGATGATGAAGATGGAGTGAGTGGTGCTGTTGCTTTTACCAAGAAAGGTGATGAACTGCTGAAAAAATGCAACTGTGAGTTGGTTACACATACATTAGATGCAGTTACAGAATTTCAGATGAAAAAAAATCCTCAAATGCCAGCTTATTATAATCGTCTCATGAGAAAGTTGAATTCTCCTAAAGTCAAAATTGGTGATGTACGAGGTATTATATCATCACTGCAATGGCAAGAAAGACAAAAACATCGCTTAAAACATCCATTAAAAAGTATAACAAACCTATTTAAAAGAATTTGATATGCAAATAAAAACAATAACATGCCATGATGTAAACAATTATGGCGCATCGCTTCAGGCTTACGCTTTGCAATGCTTTTTACAAAGAAATGGTTATGAGGTTGAAATCATAGACTATCTTCCTATATATAAAAGCGATAGACTTAACTTTTTTGAGTACAATCGTACATCAGGGAAACTTTTTACGATATTGAAGTATGTTCCTTTCCTTAAGCCATTGGTAGGACTTTATGATCATTTAAAAGTACCTGGGCATATTACAGATTACAAATTTATAGGAAGAAAGAAGCCTTTTAATTTGTTTAAGAGAAATCACCTTAAGTGTTCAAACTTGACATATCGAACATTAGAAGATTTACAAAAAAATCTCCCGCTTGCTGATGTGTATATTGCGGGAAGCGATCAAATATGGAACTCTGTAGGTTTTAATGGACGTGATTCTTCCTATTATTGTGCATTTGCGCCTAAGAACACCAAATGTATTTCTTACGCAGCATCATTTGGGGCTTCGTATATTCCCCAAGACCAAAGTGAATTTGTATCAAAACAATTATCAAGGTTTTATGCAATTTCTACAAGAGAACGTTCTGGGGTTGAAATTGTAGAAAAATTAGGTTATAATGCAACAGAGGTCTTGGATCCAGTTTTTTTGTTGGATAAGGATGACTGGGAAAGGCTATGCTCGGATGAGCATAAGAAGGAAAAATATATTCTTGTATATGATTTGGATATGAATCATCCTGGTGTTAAACAATTATGCTTGGGGTTAGCCAAAAAGAATAATTGGAAAATATATTCAATTAATGACTTCCGAGAATGTCCTTATGCAGACTATAACATAAACAATGCCGGTCCGATTGAGTTTATTGAGTGGATTAGAGATGCTCAATACGTAGTTTGTACATCTTTTCATGGTACAGCTTTTAGTATCTTTTTCCACAAGCAATTTTATACATTTCCATTATATCATGGAAAGAATCATGCTCGTATGGTTGATTTTCTACATAAAATGAATTTGGACAATCATTTTGTAAAAGAACAAATAGAATTATCAAATTTAAAGGCAATAGATTTTGAGATTGTAGATAAATTGCTTGCTTATTACAGACAAAATTCAAAGCAATGGCTATTAACAAAGTTGAAAGATTTAGCAGACAGTCATGAGTAAACGTATAATAATTCTATTTTCATTTTTTGTTTTTTGGCTATTTTTCTTTCCAACAAACAATGTGATACCCAATGTGACATATAACGGATGGGTAAAGAATCTGATGATTATTTTTATGTTCTTGTATTTTGGAAATGATATATCTCGCTATTTCAGTAAGCGTTATCGTTGGCTGAATTTATCCGTGTTGGCCTATGCTATAATTTGTGTGATTTCCATATTGTTGAATGCTGATTCTATATCGTATTATACGACAACCCGATTAAGTGATGGAGTTATCGCAACTTTTGAAGGTGTCCAATCAACAAAATCGACCATTTATTTTTCCTTATCAACAATTGTACTCTTGCTATTTGTAGAGAGACTAACTCTCGAAAATCAGGTGAATCTATTCATTGATTATTTTTGGAAAATGCTATTTTTGTTATGGATTTGGGTTAATGTCGATGCTATTACTCATGTTGTTGTAAATGAAAAAATTGGAGGCTATATTATAGGAAATAAATTCCATGTGTGTTATTATAATTTGCTAACATGTACATTGTATTATTATCGGCATATGGGTCTAACTAAGATAAAAGAGAAAGCGGCTTTGTTATTTCTAGTTATTGTAATGTTGACAAATAGTTTGCATACTCAATGCAGTACAATGGTGGTTGGCACAATGGCTTTCTTTTTTTTGGTATTTATATTGCCGAATAAATATTGGAATAAGCTATCAGCACCTTCACTCCTTGTTTCTTTATTGGTCATAGTAGATTTAGGATTTTTCTTCTTTACTACGTGGGTTTTGCAGTTTACAATAGTTCAGGATTTTATTATTAATGTACTGCATGAAGATTTAACGCTTACAGGAAGGTTGGGAATTTTTGAAAATATATCTAAGTCTTTTTCTACAAGTATGTGGTTAGGATTTGGTAATGGAAATTCTGGAGTGGTCAGCATGTTTTATACAGGTGTTCAGAATCCTCAGAATGGCTTGATGGAAGTTTTTCTAAATGTAGGTATTGTAGGCTGTATGGCATTCCTTTCTTGGTTGTATTTTGCAGCTAAAGAAATAACAGAAAGTGATAAGTATAAATATCCGCTTGTAGTATATATTCTTACGATGATAGTAATTTCAACCATAGAGGTTCCTTTTGATAAGACTTTTATGTTTGTAATGATTCTGTTGGCAGCAGGACAAAATAATTTAATGATAAACCAAAATGATTTGTATGGTAAGAAAAGTTCGTAAAATTTGCATCGTGTCTCCAGGGGTATTACCTATTCCTGATGTTTTGGGTGGGGCGGTCGAAAGACTGATTACAATGATAGTACAAACTAATGAAATAGAGCATTTATTTGATATTACTGTACTTTCATGTCCCAATAAGCAGGCTATTGTTTTTCAGAAAAACTTCAAGCACACGGAATTTGTGAATATTAGTAGTTATAATAGTGATTTCGTAATGAAATGGAGTAATAAAATCAAATGGCATTTAAACGCCTTGTTTGATAGAAATTTCATAATTTTAGATTATGTATCCTCTCCTGTAAATAGATATCTACGAAAGAATTCAGGAAAGTTTGATTTTATAGTTAGTGAGTGCTCCAATCCATCTTTTTGTAGTAGCATTTCTAAAAAAGTTGGAAGGGATAGATTGGCTGTTCACTTACATGGAAATTTAAAGTCATCCCAACGTCTTGAAACAGTATTTGGCAATGTCTTTTCGGTAAGTGATTTTATTAAGAATCAATATTCTGTAGGCTCTTCTTTACCAAAAGAACGACTCGTGACGATTTTCAATGGCATAGCAACAGAGAAATTTTCAAGAAGATTGTCGCTTTCTGATAGACGACAACTTCGCTCTCAATTAGGATTGTCAGAGGATGATTTTGTTTCTGTTTTTTGTGGAAGGATAGTCCCAAATAAAGGTGTCCTAGAGTTGATTCACGCTTTACTTTCAATAGATAATCCTAAAGTAAAATTAGTGATTTTAGGTTCTTCAAATTTTGGTTTAGGTGATTTTGGAGAATATCCAAGTATTGTGAAAAAACTGGCAGAAGAGAATAAGGATAGAATTGTTTTTACAGGATTTGTTAATAATGATGAAGTCTATAAGTATCATCAGATAGCAGACATCGGTGTTATGCCATCAATGCATAATGACCCATGTCCTCTTTCTTTGTTTGAACTGATAACTTCGGGTTTGCCTACAATCGCAACAAAAGCTGGAGGAATGCCAGAAATTGGCAATGACGAAACAACAATATTTGTATCCATGCAAAATATTGAAGCAGAGCTTAAAGAAGCTATGCTGAAATTGTACAAAGACTCTTCTTTGCGAGAAAAAATGCATCTCGCTGCTATTGAGAGAGCTAAGGATTTCACTCAGAAAAGGTTTTATAACGATTTCTGCAATTCCATAGATAGACTAATTGAACTTAATGAAAAAGTTTTTTGATAGGATGGTAAATATTTTTAGAGGGGCAAAAGGTAACATCGTGTCTTTTTTGCAAACGCTGTTTTACAATAGTGTATGTAAGGGATGGATTGAACTTTTTGGCAAACATGACAAGCGAACGATGAAATATAGTGTATCGTTATGTTTGATATTCAAAAACGAGGCTCCGTTCTTAAAGGAGTGGCTTGATTATCATCTGACGGTGGGAGTTGATCATTTTTATTTATACAATAACAATTCTGATGATGATTTCATGAGGGTGTTGAAACCTTATATTGATGGAAACATCGTTACCTTGATAGAATGGCCATACGATCATTCGCAATTTAAGGCTTACAAGCATTGTTATGAGAATTATCGCAACGAAACAAATTGGATTTCATTTTTGGATGCTGATGAATTCTTTGTACCAAAGAACGTAGATACAATTGGCGAGTGGTTAAAGGATTTTGATAAATATCCAGCCATAGTCATTCATTGGAAAATGTTTGGGACAGGCGGACAGTTGAAACATGATAGTTCTAAAAATGTAATAGAACAATATTTTACTTGTTGGGATCATTTTTATCATTTAGGAAAATGTTTTATTAATACTAGATATGATATAGCAGATTATAATATTTGGCATGTTCATCATCATACATATATGAGTTATCCTATATTCGGTATAAAAATGATATTGCCAGCTGTAAATCAGTTTGGATATATATGTCTTGTCAATCATAAGATATGGGGTGCTCCCCAAAATGGTTATGGTAAGGCAACTATGTTTTGTAATCATTATTATACTAAAGCATGGGATATATACAGTAAAAAAATGAAAAGAAGTGATGTCCTTTTCGTTGATGCTCCACGTTCAAAGATGAATCAATTTTTTAAGATGGAGAATAACTGTACATATAGAGATTATTTGATATCAAGATTCTATATAAAAATGAAAATTAAACAAGGTATCATAAAGATATGAAGAAGAATATTTTACAGAGAATCGAAAGAAAATTGTTCAGAAAGGTATTGGATAAGTCTGAGTGTAAAAACAATTTTATTTATGACTTCAACACGTATTTCGCAAATTGTTTAGATGGAAATAATGGGAAAGATCAAATCTTAAGCCATGTGATGTTATCTGTTCACCAATTGGAAAAAGGTATGTCTTTTACAAAGTCTGCACGAATTTTTGGTGAGGAAAAAGCTTTGTCCATAGTAAAGAACCTTCGTTCTTTTACCAAGAAATATGGTAATCATCAAATAGTTTCTTTGGCGACTAATGTTTTGGCGACTTATTTAAGCAATCCAAATTCAACAAAAAATGAGCAAAGCCGTAATATCATAGCTTCTTATATAGAGGAAAATAAGGTAATGTTGGGGCAATATACGATAGGTACCAAAGTTGTTAAAGAACCTCCGGCTTTCGATGAACAAAAAATAAATGAATTCTTCTTTAGCCGTAATAGTGTACGAGAGTTTTCTGATGAGCCTATTACTGATAAAGAAATAATGAAGGTTATGGAATTTGCATCTTGTACACCAACGGCATGTAATCGTCAGACTTCGAGAGTTCATGTCTATAGAGATAAGGCTTTGATGAATAAGCTTATAGAAAATCAGTTGGGAAACCAAAACTGGTGTGATAATGCGACTGCAATATTTGTTATAACTTCTAATGTAAGCTGTTTCAATTCAAGTTATGAGCATGTACAAGCTTTCGTGGATGGAGGTTTATATGCAATGAATTTTGAGTGGGGGCTTCATTTGTATCATATTGCTTCTTGCTATAAAATGTATGTAAGATTAGCAGAAGTAGATAAGGAGTTTCATGAAATTTCTGGAATACCAGATAATGAGTTCCCTATAGTACTGATTCTTGCTGGTCATTATAAAAAGGAGCCAATCATATCTCCTAAGTCTGCAAGATTACCAATAGAAAAAGGCTTGAATTTGTTTATCCATTGATTATGATTATTAGTTATTTATTCTCCTTACCCCAGAAAATCTTAAATAAAATCCATATGGGGGGGTAAGATGGTATTGGAAAAAGAAGCTTGGTGCAATGGGAAAACATTGGAATAAGGGAAAGTATGTTACAATACAAAATCCTCAATGTTTGTTCTTTAGAGATAATGTGAGCATTGGAAAGTATGCATATTTCATGCCTTGTTGCAAATTCTTAGGTACAGAATATCACCCAAAGATAACGATAGGTGAAGGTACATGGATTGGCATCAGAAATAGTTTTGCTGCTATTTATGGCATTACTATCGGCAGGAATGTTTTATTTGCTGGGTATGTTCATGTTACTGATCATAGTCATGGCTATGAGGATGTAACAAAACCTATTTCCAAGCAACCTTTGATTTCCAAAGGTCCTGTAGTGATAGAAGATAATTGTTGGCTGGGATTTAACAGTGAGATACTTTCTGGTGTCCATATCGGACGAAATTCAGTAGTTGCTGCACATGCTGTGGTTACGAAAGATGTGCCACCATATAGTATCGTTGCTGGAAATCCTGCAAAAATTGTAAAACAATATAATTTTGAAACTCATGAGTGGGAAAAATACAAAAAATAAGAAGTACGTTCTCATTTCAGGTTTGGATTTGAGAGACAATAATAGAGGTACTGCTGCTTTAGGTTATGGGTCTTTCTATTTTCTCAAAGAAAAGAACCTTCTCAACTATGATGACATCGTAGTGACGTTTAAGTATTACAACAATTTTTTAAAGAAGGAAAATACTACTTTGATTACCAGTTATGTAGAATGCAATGGTCATCAAGTACAATGCAAAAATGTACCTGTTTTTAGATTTGAAAAGAAATTGTTAGATAAGTTTGGAATTGTATTGCCATTTACGAGATTTGGCAGACTTCTCAAACGAATTAGATGGGTTGCGGCAATTAATGGAGGTGATGGCTTCTCGGACATATATAGTACTGCCACATTTTTCAGTAGATTGCATGAGACAAATATTGCAATGAAACGTAATATACCTGTTATCATCTTACCTCAAACAATTGGACCATTTAAGGAAGAGTCTAATAGGACTATTGCCAATCGTATATTGCAATATGCTACCCGAATTTATGTTCGTGATGATAAGTTCATTAAAGAATTGAATAGTATGGGGCTTAAATATGAGATGACAAAGGATTTGTCTGCTTATATGAAACCTCAATCATTTGATATAGATATTAAGCCGAATGCAGTTGGCTTGAATGTAAGCGGATTGACCTATAGCAATACTTTCCGTACCCTGTCTGGACAATTCGCTTCATATCCATATTTGGTTAAAGCCATCATTCGCTATTTTCAGTCTCTTAATGTCCCTATCTATCTGATTCCCCATTCTTATAATTATAATCATCCTGAGGAGTCGAATGATGATTTAGTGGCAATTAAGGATTTGTATGCAAAATTAGAAGACAGGACCAACGTCCATGTTATTGACCGTGATATGATTTCTCCTCAAGTAAAATATGTCATTTCGCGAATGTCCTTCTTCATAGGCACACGTATGCATGCTAATTTTGCTGCGATTTATACTAAGGTTCCGTTGTTTGGGTTAGCTTATAGTTATAAGTTTCAAGGTGCTTTTGAAGCCAGTGGTATATTTGATAGTACGGCAATGATAAATAATATTACGGAAAAAGAGTGTGATGCTATTGTAAAAAAAATAGCAGGAAAGTACAAAAAAACGCTTAAATAGAAAATATGAAACCAAGAATTTTAGCATTTTATCTTCCTCAGTTTCATCCATTTAAAGAAAATGATGAATGGTGGGGAAAGGGATTTACAGAGTGGACAAATGTAGGTAAGGCTAAGCCTTTATTTAAGGGACACAATCAGCCTCGTGTTCCAACAGAATTGGGTTATTACGACCTTCGTTTGCCTATCGTTCGTGAACAGCAGGCGCAGATGGCAAGAGAAGCTGGTGTGGAAGGCTTCTGCTATTGGCATTATTGGTTCGGTAATGGCAAGCGATTGATTGCAGATATTTTTGATGAAGTTTTGGAGTCGGGTAAACCAGATTTCCCATTCTGTTTAGGTTGGGCTAACCATAGTTGGTATGCAAAAAACTGGAATAGTGATGGAACTTCTACCAATAAGTTGTTGATAGAACAAACTTATCCAGGCATGGAGGATGAGATGATGCACTTTGCTTTCCTGTTAAAGGCATTTAAGGATAAAAGGTATATCAAGGTGAATGGTGCTCCGCTGCTTTACATCTTTGCTCCTAAGGATGTTCCACAAGAGTATCTGGATAATTTCCGTAAATGGACGAAAGAAGCAGGATTCCCTGATTTGTATTTAGTAGCTAATATCCCTCATCCTAGTATAACTAAGGAGGCTATGTTAGCAAAAGGTTTCAATGCTGTTAGCTATCAGCGATTAGGTGGCATTACGAATAATGCACTTAAAAAAATGGGGCGTGCTGGTCGTGGTATCCAACGTATGTGGTTGAATGTGAAAGGCTTTATAACACATCGTCCTCCATTTATGACTGATTATAAGAAGTATCTTCCATTCTTGGTAACAGAAGAGGACAAGTCTAGAGATGTTATTCCTTGTATTATTCCTCAGTGGGATCATACGCCAAGAAGTGGATGGAATGGCACGTTCTTCGTCAATGTGAAGCCTGAGTATTTTTATGAAAATGCAAAGCATGCCTTAGAGGCTATAAAAAATAAGCCGGAACAGGAACAGTTGGTTTTCTTGAAGTCTTGGAATGAATGGGGTGAAGGTAATATGATGGAGCCAGATTTGACTTATGGTAGAGGGTTTATAGATGCCTTACGTAAGGCTGTTGATGAAGAAAAGTAGAGTGTTCTGTATGATATCTAAATGATTCTTGATTTTATTTTTATTGGCTGGATTATTTTAAATAATATGAGCAAAGATATACAGGTAATAATCATGGCCGGTGGCGTGGGTAGCAGCTTCTGCCCAATGACAATCCCCGATTACCCAAAGCAGTTCATTGATGTGATGGGTGTGGGCAGTTCCCTCTTACAGTTAACAGTAGATAGATTGAAGCCAATCTGTCCTGTTGAGAACATGTGGGTCGTGACAAACGAGAAATACATCAGCATTGTCAAGGAGCAAATTCCTGGCATGCCTATTGATAATATCCTTGCAGAGCCGGAGGCTCGCAATACCGCTCCATGTATTGCTTATGCCTGCTGGAAGATCCAGAAGAAGCATCCCGATGCCAACATCGTGGTGACACCATCCGATGCCCTCGTCATTAATACCTCGGAGTATCAGCGAGTGCTCAGCAAGGCATTGAGCTATACCTCCGATAAGAACGCCATCGTTACCATCGGTATCAAGCCAAGCCGCCCGGAAACAGGCTATGGCTATATCGCAGCTTCAGAACCGACATCGGTAGCTGAAATCTACAAGGTAGAGGCATTCAAGGAAAAGCCAAACCTGGAGACAGCCGAGCAATACCTTGCCGCTGGCAATTACTATTGGAATGCCGGCATCTTCGTATGGAATATTGATACCATCAGCAAGGCTATCCGCACTTTCCAACCCAATCTTGCAAGCATCATGGATGAGATGGCTCCTTCTTTCTATACCGAACAGGAGAAAGAGGTGGTAGGTAAGCTCTTCCCAACCTGCGAGAAGATAAGCATTGACTATGCCGTAATGGAGAAGTCGAAGGATATCTTTTCGCTGCCAGCCGAGTTTGGCTGGAGTGACTTAGGTAGCTGGGGCAGCCTCCGTACCTTGCTCCCACAAGATGAGGATGGCAATGCCAAGGTAGGCAAGGACATTCGTCTGTATGAATGCAAGAACTGCGTGGTTCATGCAGCCGATGAAAGCAAGGTGGTAGTTCAAGGCCTGGATGGCTATATCGTAGCCGAGAAGAATGGACAACTGCTTGTCTGCTCATTGAAAGAGGAGCAGAGAATTAAGGAGTTTGGAAAGTAATAATCATGCTGAACCTTTCTTTTAAAAGTTGTACTTTCAGATGATATGGAAGAATAATTAATATAAAAATTTTACGTAATGAAGAAAATAGTATTTCTTTCAACAATGGCTTTTGAGGCTAACGTCTCTATCATAAAAAGACTGCGTCAACATTATGAAGTTTATTATATAGGTATGTTTAATAATGGAAAATGTAGTTTAGGTATATTAGATTTGAAAAGTGATATTACTTCTGCAAGGAAACTTAAAGAATTTGCCCCATTTCGTGATTATATAGATATAGAGAAATCTTATATTGTGAGACATCCTGAAGGTTTGACATTGAAGAAGTTTTCTGTTGATTTAAAAGTGTTCAATCTCGTAAAAAGAATCAAACCAGATGTTATATTGACAGATGCAGCTAATGTTTGCATGTTGTTGCCTCGATTAGCTTTTCGGAAACATGTTATATCTCTTGTGCATGATCCATTTCCTCATTCAGGAGAGGATACCTTTGTAAGGGTCTTAGCAAATAAGTTACTGGTAAAATTTAGTAGCCGTTATGTGCTGTTTAATCAGGTACAAAAGCAGGAATTTATCAATAGGTATAAAGTAAATCCTGCCTTTGTATTTTGTACATATCTCAGTACTTATGAGCATCTGAAGGTTTATGATAAGTTGAAGGTAGAGAAAAATGATAAATTGATCAATATTCTTTTTTATGGAAGAATTTCTCCTTATAAGGGAATAGAATACCTACTGAAAGCAATTCGTTCTTTTTATCAAAATGGAAATAATGGCATAGAGGTTACTGTTGCTGGTAAAGGTAATTTTGATTTTGATATTTCAGAATTCGAAAGATTACCATATGTTCATATTAAAAATACCTTTATTGAATCTTCTGATTTAATTAAAATGATTAAAGAATCTTCGGCTGTTATTTGTCCATATACAGATGCCACACAGAGTGGAGTGGTCATGACCGCATATGCTTTTAGGAAGCCCGTTATAGCAACTAATGTTGGAGGATTGCCAGAGATGTTGAATAATGGAGAACTTGGTATTCTTATACCTCCAAAGAATGTAAAAGCGATAGAAGATGCCTTTGTAAAAATAAAAGAAAATCCATCTTTATTGTCTGATTATTCTGATAAAATCCAACAAGTCTATGAAAATGGTAATAAAAGTTGGAAAAATGCTGTTTCTCTATTGAGGAATGCTATAGAAAGTCTTTAGTTATAAGTTTTATGACAAAGTAAAATAGTTAAAACAATATGAATAATAAGCAAAAAATCACTCAATTGAGAGAGGTAATTAATTCCTCTCTCAATAAACTTATTGGGAAAAAGTGTATCTTGCTTGATGCACCATATTATCACAATATAGGCGATGTTCTTATATGGACTGGGGAACAATGTTATTTGTCGGACAATCATATCGAATGTCTCTATACGTCATCGTATGAAACATGTATATTCCCTAAGATTGACAAGGATGTTACTGTATTGTTTAATGGAGGTGGAAACTTAGGTGATATATATCATGAACATATGGATTTCCTGCTTTCCGTGGTGCGTCATTATCCTGACAACAGAATTATTGTACTTCCTCAGACCATATATTATAAAGATTCTTCTTTGGAAATGGAGGATTTCAAGTTGTTGTTAAGCCATAAAGATTTATATATCTGTTGTAGAGATCGGGTAGTTTATCAGCATGTGAAGGATACCTTTGGCTCTCATGCCTTGATGTTGCCAGATATGGCATTTTGTATATCTTCATCACGTTTGGAAACTTATAAAAAAGCTGTTATCAAGGATAAACTGATAATTGACCGTGAGGATTGTGAGAAGGGAGAATCAGCTATCAGTAAGGATGGAGATGTATCAGATTGGCCAGTCTTCATGCATTCTTTTAGAAAAACAACTTTTATCAACAAGATTTTCAAGCACGTAGCTGATGCTAAGTTGCCTTTGTTGTCGTCATTGTCTAATAAGTTGTGGAATTGGTATGCCCCTCGCTTCTTTAATGAATTGATGATAAAAGAAGGTGTAGAATTTATTTCCCCTTATCGACATGTTGAGACTGCACGCCTACATGGATGTATCCTTTCTATCCTTCTAGATAAGCAAATTACATTAGTCAATAATTCGTATGGTAAAAACAAGAATTATTATGATTCTTGGTTGTCGGATTTGGAAACAATTCAATTAAAATCATAGTATTATGTTGTTGTCTCTGATTTTGCCTGTTTATAATGTCGAGGCGTATTTGGGTAGATGCATTGAAAGTTGCCTTAATCAGGATTTACCAAAATCTGAATATGAAATCATAGTCGTGATTGATGGTTCACCTGACAACTCAATTGATGTAGCTAAACGTTATCAGGAAAAGAATAAAAACATCAAGATTGTTACTCGTGAGAATGGAGGATTGAGTGCCGCTCGAAATACTGGGTTGCAAGAAGCTAGTGGTGATTATGTGTGGTTTATTGATTCTGACGATGCTATCACTGAAAATTCTTTAAAAGGCATCTATGAAGAAATGACGCGTCATAGTCTTGAAGTACTATGGTTGAAGTGGCACAATATGAACGAGTTCCAGGAACGGGTTCCTTTGTATGATTGTACGTTATGTAAAGAGGACTATAGTGTTCAGAATGGATTGGATTTTATGTGTTCTGTCATGGGAATCTATTATTTTGCATGGTCTTTTGTTTTTAAAAGAGATTTCTTGAATCAGAATGGTTTCTTGTTTAAGGAAGGTCTTTTTTATGAAGATACGGAGTTTGCGTATCATGTGTTGCCACTTGTTAAACGCATTAAGTTGTATCACAAAGATTGCTACACGTATAGTATTAGACAGGGAAGTATTGCACAAACGATTTCAAGTAAGAAAATTGATGACTTGCTTTCGATAGTAAATACGGCTAAAACGATGGATGCCAAGTACCCCGGATTGATATGTTTCAGAAGATCAGCTTCTAATATTTTGGTGACAGTTTTGAACCAATCTTTGGCTATCGGATATAAAAAAGGCATAAAGCAGGTTAAATATATCTTGAAGTCATTTTTGCATCATGATTTATCTGTAGTAGGAAGTGGTCCAAATCGCTTGTTGATTAAATGTTATAATCATGGTGGCTTCGCTTTGATGAAGGCTCTTTCGTGTGGCTTTTGCTATATTAAGAAGGTTCGAAATTATTACAGAAATGTTAGGCTGAGTGCGATTCGGGGGGGGCAAAAACTAACCCTTGTTCCTTCTTATCTTTATGATAAACTTCTTGCTTTTTTTTATAAAGGAGCAATGAAGTATTGTGGCAAACATGTATATATTCGTCCGTCAAGTTCTGACTTCAAAGGTCTTTGTAATCTAAGTGTAGGTGATTATACTAGCATACCTAAAGGAAGTGTTTTCTATTGTACAGAGGCACCTTTGATTATTGGCAAGAAAGTTATCTTTGGTCCTCATCCTACAATTATTACTGGTGATCATCGTATAGATGTTATTGGTAAATACATCATGGATTCCAATGACAAATTGCCAGAGAACGATGCCGCTGTTGTTATAGAAGACGACGTTTGGACAGGTGCTAATGTTACTATATTAAAAGGCGTAACGATAGGAAGAGGTTCTGTTGTTGCTGCAGGGGCTGTGGTTACTAAATCATGTCCTCCATATTCAATCATTGCCGGTGTTCCTGCAAAAGTATTGAAAATGAGATTTACCCCTACAGAAATAGTAGAACATGAAAAATTGCTACGATAATTAGAAATAAGTATTGGTTATGAAGAAAAAAATTAAAGCAATCTTCGGATTGATTGTAGCTTTTCCGCAAATGTTGATATTCATATGTTGTTGTCGGGGGGGGGCAAAATCAAAAAAGATTTAATTCATTGGAAAAGTGTATATCGCCTTGAAAATATTAATGATGTATGGGCATTTTGTTATTTAATGATGTCTTATCCTGAACTGAGAAGCATTTTCTATTGGCGGTTAGGAAAATTAGCTAAGTTTATTTTCTTTTGGCTGCCAGGGCGTACTAATTTGTTTCTTTTTACAGATTCTAAGAATGTTGAAGGAGGTTTCTTTGTGGTTCACGGATGGGGAACAGTCGTTAACGCTAGTTATATTGGCGTGAATTTCTGTGTTGGTCAAAATGTTACAATTGGTAGTAGAAATTGTAAAGAACCAAATATAGGAAATAATGTTTCAATATGGACTAATGCAATAGTATTAGGAGATATTGACATCGGCAATAATTGCCAAATTGGAGCTGGGGCTGTTGTAGTAAAGAGTTTGCCCCATAATTGTGTAGTGGTGCCTTCAAAATCATTAATTATTCGACAAAACGGAGAGAAATGTAATCTCTCTCTCTAATGCTCAATAAGTCTTATTTTCTATTTATTTTTATTTGTCATAATCCTCTCAAAAGCATATGAACTGAAGGTGATAATGACTCTAAAACTCGTACAAATACGAATATTTTTGATTTTCTAAATTGATTTTTAATTTTTACTGTATGAAGTATAAAACAAATGTATTAGTTATAGCTACATCTCGTAAAACTCGTGGTGGTATAACTTCTGTAGTGAAGGCATATGAGAATAGTCCATTGTGGGATAAATTCCATTGTAAATGGATTGAAACTCATAGGGATGGAGGGGCTTTTACCAAACTGTCATATCTCTTGAAAGGCTTTTTGCAGTTTCTATTAAGTGTGCCTTTCTACGATATTATTCATATTCACACAAGTGAGCCGCCTTCGGCTTTGCGTAAGGTGTTGTTTATGGCAGTATCGAAAATGCTGGGGAAGAAAGTCATAGTTCATTTCCATTCTTTCTCTGTAGATACAACTATCAAGAGTAAGTATCAGAACGTGTATCGCTATCTTTTTGGTAAGGCTGATGTTGTCTTGGTTCTGTCAAAGTATTGGCAGGATGAACTATGTCGAACTTTCGGGTTTAAAGATAATAAAGTTAAAGTGCTTTATAATCCTTGTACGACAGAAGTTTCTTCAAAAGTTTATCCGAAAAGAAAACAGATTTTATATGCTGGTACAGTAAATGCACGCAAGGGCTATGCTGATATGATCAAGGCTTTTGCCCAGATTGCAGATAGATATCCTGAATGGAGCATCGTATTTGCAGGAAATGGCGAAATCGAAGAAGGCAAGGCTTTGGCTTCACAACTAGGTATTGTCAAGCAGACAGTTTTCTTAGGTTGGGTGAGAGGAGAGGAAAAAGACAAAGCTTTCAAGGAGGCTTCCGTCTTCTGTCTTCCTAGTTATGCTGAGGGCTTCCCTATGGGAGTACTTGACGCTTGGGCTTACGGGCTGCCTGTGATTACTACTCCAGTTGGTGGCATACCTGATATAGCAATAGACGGAAAGAACTGCTTGTTGTTTAATCCTGGTGATGTAGATGTTCTTGCCAAGCAGATGGATAAGATGATGTCTTCAGAGGAATTAAGAAAGCTCGTTGCTTCAGAATCTAATGAGTTGGCTAAAGGAATTTTCTCAGTAGAGAAGGTGACAGAAAGGTTGGAAAACATCTATCAAGATCTATAGCATTTCAGGTTAGGAAAATTAGATGCTATTACAGATCTTTTCCCAGACCTTATCATTTAGCATGAAGTAGGGGATAGCTTTCCTGCTATCCTCTGCAAAATAGAAAAGCAGATGTTTGATGCCTGGGGCATCTGAATATTCATAGGCTTCCATTTTCACAATGTTGATGCTTTGCGACTGAAGAGCCGCAAGGAGTTGCTGACGTTGCTTTTACGTAAGCTGCTTATACTTCGTTTATAGTATTAATATCGTATGTCATAACCGTTGTTTCTTGTTCATGAAATGATGGGATTCTGATGGAACCTGCTGTTTATGGCTGCGAAGATAACAAAATTATTTCAAATACAGTTATGTTTCGACTAAAAACATTAACAATTTTGGGTAGTAAGGCGGAATTGGCCTCATTACCAGAGGGCAAATTGCTCATAAACACAGTAAATGCTCATTCTTTTAACACCGCAAAGAAGGATCAGCTCTTTGCTGATGCCCTGACAAATGGCGATGTGTTGATTCCGGATGGTGTGAGCATTGTAAAGGCGTGCAAGTGGATCAAGGCAAAGAGCCAGCCGAAGGAAAGAATAGCTGGTTGGGACTTGTTTTTCTTCGAGATGAACAAGCTGGAGAAGAAGGGTGGTACAGTGATGTTTATGGGTAGTTCGCAGAAGGTGCTCGACCTGATTGTGAAGCGTGCTGCCGTGGAGTATCCTCACCTGAAGGTGGTGATTTATTCGCCTCCGTATAAGCCTGAGTTCTCGGATGAGGACAACAAGGCTATCATTGATGCCATCAATGCTGCCAACCCTGATCTGCTCTGGATTGGTATGACGGCGCCTAAGCAGGAGAAGTGGACGTACTCTCATTGGAATGAGTTGAACATCCATTGTCACGTGGGTACCATCGGTGCCGTCTTTGACTTCTTCGCTGGTACCGTAGAACGTGCACCTATCTGGTGGCAGGAGCATGGTCTGGAATGGCTCTATAGATTGATGAAGGAGCCTAAGCGTATGTGGAGAAGATATATCATCGGTAATAGCTTATTCCTCTGGAATATGGTGAAAGAGGCATAGGGGTTCGAAAACCTACCCGTCCTTCCTTACCCTTAAAGAAGGGTGTTCTAAAATCATCCCGTCCTTCTTTACCATTAAAGAAGGCTCCACCTCTCATCTCGGTCTTCTCCCCTCAGGGAAGAAGAGGGAAACCGCCCTCCGGTGCTCGGAACCGCTACGCTATAAGGTTGGCGGACCAATCAAAGGTCTCGCCAGGTTTTGCGGGCTGGGACCGCCTGGGAAAAGCAGTTTATAGTTTACAGTTGATTTTGTAGTAATTTGCTGATAACTTGCAGATTTCTTGTGATTTTCTTGGTGGTTTCGAAGAAACGGTAAAGTGGTATCAAAAAAACTCCCCATCTGTTTTCAGATGAGGAGCATTTTCTAGAGATGGAAGTCGATTTCCTTCAGCCATTCCTTGACATTAAAGCAAGGACAGCTCTTGCGAACCCAGGGGAGGTCGCGATGACCTAGGATCTCGGCATCGGGATAGTCGAGGGCGAGACTGT
>NZ_JBBNGE010000052.1:0-22926 GCF_040095255.1 Segatella sinensis
AATATGTACAATAAAATGAATTTTGTCGCTTTGCAAGCAAAATCCCACTAAACCCTATAGGTTGCGGATTTGAGGTAAAGAAGGTTACACAAAAGAACAAATAGCGAAACTTATGTTTATAAATGGTCGTCATCGTAAGACTTCTGACTATTCTCTATATTGGCGAGCCGGAAACTCCATTGTCGTGCAGGTCTTGTCCGCAGTCTTTACTGCAATAATCAAGCAGTATCCAGATTCATTCGGAGAATTTGCCTGTATGTCTCCTAAAGAGTGAAAAACTGCCACGAAAAAAGAGTATCAACGTCGATATTATGCCAGTCATAAGGAAGAACTACAACGCAAGAGCTGTGAGTACCACAGACAGCTAAGAGTGAATAAGAATAAGTGATTGTGGAAAATGTTTGCAAAGTTTTCTACATAAAAAAAGTTAATTTAATCAGTGGTATGTTACGCATATCGCTGATTTTTTGTATTTTTGCACCATTAAAGAAAGAAAACGATATGGCAGAAATAGCAAACCGTATATACGAGACAAGTGAAGGGCAGATTCTCTTCATCTCAGACTTCTCGGACATCAGTGATAATGAGAAGGTGGTAAGTCGTGCACTTTCTGTAGAAGAAAAAAAGGGAAATATAGTTCGATTAGCTAATGGGGTTTATCTTCGCCCTAAGAATACCCGATTTGGGATAGTCTATCCATCAATAGATGAAATGGTGATGGCTATAGCCCAGCGAGATAAGGTACAAATACAACCTTCAGGAGTTACAGCGCTCAACAAACTTGGACTCTCAACACAGGTGCCTACAAAATATACTTATCTGACATCGGGAAGTGGAAGAGTCTTGACTCTTGGAAATCGGACTATAGAGTTGAAGAGAAGTGTTCCTAAGAACTTTGCTTTTCAGACAGTGTTGGCAGCGCTTCTTGTACAAGCTCTTAGAACATTAGGACAAAAGAATGTAGGTAATCAAGAACTCTCTACCATAAGAAAATTGGTCAATGAAGAGGAACATAAAGACTTGTTTGTACAAGACCTTACTCTCATGCCAGTATGGATGAGAAAGCTGATAACTGATATAAAAGATAAAAACGAGCATTATGACACTTTGGTTAAATCACACAATAGATGAACGAATAGCAATGTTGCAACGTGCGGAAGAGAAGTTTCGTATTAATCAGGTTGCAATTGAAAAGGACTGGTGAGTAACTGTGGTGCTCAACGCTCTTTTCAAATGTTCATGTGCAGATCAACTCATCTTTAAGGGAGATACAAGTCTCAGTAAAGGATGGAATTTGATAGAAAGATTCAGTGAGGATATAGACTTATCTGTAAGCCATGAATTCTTCGGTATAGAGAAGACGACAAAGAATCAGCGTGAAAAACTTCGCAAGAAGGCACGTAGGTATTTTCTTGATACAGTTTCAGCAGAGTTGGATGAAAATCTAAAGAAACTTGGTGTGGAAGGATACCATATAGAAAATGTAGTAGAGGAAATTGATGAGGATGGTAAGGCAAGTCCCGTTGCAAGTGATAAGGATCCGTCTGTCATTCTCGTTCATTATGAGTCTATGCTTGGTCATACGATAGAGTATATTCCGCCAAGAGTTAAGATAGAGATTAGTTGCTTGTCTATGAATGAACCTACGGAAGACCGTTTGATTTCATCATATATTGAGCAGACTTTCCCTGGAGAAGATGCGGCGGCTACAGCTACGGTCAGAACAGTTGTGCCTACTCGAACATTCCTAGAGAAGGCATTCCTGCTATGCGAGGAGTTTCAGAAACAGACTCCTCGTCATGTCCGAATGTCTAGACATCTTTATGATCTCGAACGCTTGATGGATACAGGATTTGGCAAACAAGCCCTGCAGGATATTGATTTGTATGAGCGTATAGTTAAGCATCGTTCCATATACTATGCTGTTGGGTATGTAGATTATTCTAAGTTGATGCCTAGTGAGATTGATTTCGTTCCTAGGCAAGAGTTGATGAAGGATTGGGAAGGTGATTATGCAGAGATGTGTAACCACTTTATCTATGGTCAGACTTTATCTTTCGAAAAACTTTTAGAGCGAATCAAGGAGTTGCAAGATAGGTTTAGAAAAGCCTTTTAGCGACTTTTACTCCTTAATAAAATGTTCAATATAAAAGTTGAAAGACTATAAGTGCTTGGTATTCAGCCCTAATATTCCTCTGGAATGACGACGAATATTAAAAGTCGATGATAGGGCTGTTCTCTACACGGAGAACAGCCTTTTTCATCTTCTTTCTGTTACATTTTCATCTCATATCTGCCCGGATGTTTCCTCAATCATCACCTTATATATAATATTCAGCGATAATTTACGTTATTACATTGTGTTAAGACGAATCATCATATTATGTTTTTTGCTGGCAGGCGTGCTCTGTACGAGAGCACAGTATGATCCATCCTTCAGTCATTATTTCGACATGGAGTCATCCTTCAATCCTGCAGCAGTGGGTAAGCAGGCTAAACTGAATGTTACGGCTGCTTACGCTCTTGATATGGCTGGATTCGAACACAATCCCCGTACGATGTATCTGGCGGCAGATATGCCTTTCCAGCTTTTCAATCATCAGCAGGGTGTGGGCGTTTCGCTGATGAATGACCAGATTGGTCTCTTTACCCACCAGCGTCTTAGCCTGCAGTATGCCTATAAAAAGAAGATATGGGGAGGAATGATGAGTATCGGATTGCAGGGCGGTATGCTGAGTGAGAGTTTTGATGGCAGCAAGGTGGATGCTGGAGAATCGGGCGACCCTGCTTTTGCTACGACAAATGTAGAGGGAAGCGGAATGGATTTTGCCTTGGGTCTCTATTTCATTCATCGTAATTGGTATGTGGGGCTTTCAGGGCAGCATCTTACTTCTCCGACGATCAATCTGGGTGATTCAAATGAATTTGAGATTGATGCAACGTATTATTTGACTGGTGGATACAATATTCAACTGAGAAATCCGTTTTTATCTATAAGGTCATCTGCTCTAGTCAGGTATGATGGCACGGCATGGCGAGGCGATGTTACCGGGCGGCTGGTATATCAGCACGAGGGAAAGCATTTGTATGGTGGACTCACCTACAGTCCTGATCATTCAGTGACCTTTCTATTGGGAGGTACTTTTCATGGGGTGATACTTGGGTACAGTTATGAGTGCTATACTTCGAAGTTGAATGCTGGCAATGGTAGCCATGAACTCTTCATCGGATACCAGACTGAGATCAGTCTTGCCAAAAAAGGAAAGAACAAACATCAAAGTGTTAGAATACTATAGTATATCATCAAGAATATGAATATTGAAATGAAGAAAATATTAGGGCTCTTCTGCTCACTTGTAGCACTGCTCTCCCTGAGTGGCTGTTTCAGCGCAAAATCTACTTCCATGGCAGGTAGAGGAGGAGAAGTTGTGGGCGTAAGCGGAAGAGGGTTCGTGGAGCCTACACCTTACGGAATGGTAAAGGTGAATCGTGGTTTCCTGAAGATGGGTCTTGAGACTCAGGATTCGCTATGGGGTGCCAAGACTCCCCGTAAGGATGTTTCCGTAGATGGTTTCTGGATGGATGATACTGAGATTACGAACTCTGAGTACAAGCAGTTTGTTGCTTATGTACGCGATTCCATCCTTCGTACCCGTCTTGCCGATCCTGCCTATGCCGGTGATGAGACCTATATGATTACCGAAGACAAGAATGGCGACCCGGTTCCTCCGCAGGTTAACTGGAAGAAGCCTTTGCCAAGAAAGCCGAATGAGGATGAACTGCGTGCGATAGAAAGTCTCTACAATGTGAATCCGGTGACCGGTGAGAAGCTGATTGATTGGCGCCAGCTCAACTATAAGTATGAAATCTATGATTACACAGCAGCTGCCCTTCGCCGTAACCGAATCAATCCGCAGGAGCGCAGTCTGAATACAGATATCCAGATAAATCCTGATGAGGTGGTGATGATTTCGAAGGATACCGCTTATTATGATGATGAGGGTAGAGTGGTGAGAGAGACCATCAACCGCCCGTTGAGCGGTCCGTGGGATTTCCTCAATACTTATATCGTGAATATCTATCCGGATACAACTTGCTGGGTGAATGATTTCCGCAACTCAGATAATGAAGCTTATCTGAGAAGCTATTTCAGTAATCCAGCCTACAACGACTATCCTGTTGTGGGTGTTACCTGGGAGCAGGCGAATGCCTTCTGTGCCTGGCGTACCGACTACCTTCTGAAAGGTTTGGGACCGGAGGCAAGATTTGTGCAGCGTTACCGTCTGCCAACTGAGGCAGAATGGGAGTTTGCTGCCAGAGGAAAGAATCAGAGTGAGTTCCCTTGGGACAATGCTGACGTAAAGAATGGAGATGGATGTTTCTATGCCAACTTCAAGCCAGATAGGGGTAACTATACCAAGGATGGTAACCTGATAACGAGTAAGGTGGGTATTTATTCACCCAACTCGAACGGGCTCTATGATATGGCTGGTAATGTGGCTGAATGGACCAGTACCGTTTATACCGAGGCAGGAGTGGATGCGATGAATGATCTGAATCCTGACCTGAAATACAATGCAGCCAAGGAAGATCCTTACCGGTTGAAGAAAAAGAGTGTAAGAGGTGGTTCCTGGAAAGACCCGGAATCTTTTATCCGCTCGGCATGGCGCTCTTGGGAATACCAGAACCAGCCACGCTCATATATCGGATTCCGCTGCGTAAGAAGTCTGGCTACCACATCGAGTGCCAAGCAGAAACCATCAAGAAATAAGAATAGGAGATAATCAAAATGGGTGACTATAGTAAATATAATATTGTATATCGTCTGCAGAAGTGGATGGATAGTGTTCCGGGACAGACTTTCCTGAACTATGCATATAGTTGGGGTGCGAGTATCGTTATTGCAGGTACTCTCTTCACGTTGACGCATCTTCCCGGAGCCAAACTGATGATCTTCCTGGGAATGGGCACTGAGATTATCGTGTTCTTCCTGTCTGCTTTCGACCGTCCTTTCGATAAAACTGCTGATGGCAGAGAGCTTCCTACTCATGTAACGGAGGAATATCTGGAGACGGGTAAGGTAGAATACCAGGACAAGAATGTGGCTGCTTCTACCATAGGAGCATCTTCTTCTCCAATTGCTGGTGTTGCCAACCAGGCTTCCCCAATAGTTCAGCCGGATGCCTTGGCAGAAATGCAGGTAGCTTCTGAGGAAATGCAGAAAGTGCAGAGCAGCTATGTGGATGAACTGAAGAATCTGGTAGATACCCTTGGCAAGGTTAATGAGCAGAGCTCCCGTCTGACTCGTGACAGTGAGGAGATGGAAAACCTGAACCGCACGCTTACCGGTATTACCAAGGTTTATGAGATGCAGTTGAAAAGTGCCAGTCAGCAGATTGGTACCATCGACCAGATCAATGAACAGACCCGGAAGATGGCTCAGCAGATAGAGCAACTGAACAGCATTTATGCACGTATGATTGCAGCGATGACCGCAAACTTAAAAGAAAAATAAATGGCAATAAAGAAAAGACCGATTTCACCACGCCAGAAGATGATCAATCTGATGTATGTCGTCTTGATGGCTATGTTGGCACTGAATACTCCTACTGAAGAGGAGTTCGGTGTCAAGGGAAAGTCGTTGGTGGAGAAGGTGAAGAGAAGCTTGCAGGATGAACCGCGGAAGGGCGATGAGAAGAAGGATGTGAAACTCGTGGAACTGAATGTGAGTGAGATGAATGCCTTCGTGATTCCTGAAAAGACGACCCTTTATGCGGGTGAGCGATTCAACTCACAGGTGGTGATGGCGGTTATAGACAGTACCCAGCGCCCTGAAATCTATGTCAATGGCAGTCGGCTTCAGGCTGCTGATGGTAGATATAGCTTTACGGCTAGTGGGGTCGGAGAACATCAGTTTAATGGCTATATTCTGATGAAAGGCAAGGATGGTGAGGAAATCCGTCGTAACTTCAGTCAGAAATATACCGTATTGCCTGTTCCGAATTCTGCTACCGTGGCAGCTGACCTGATGAATGTGCTTTATGCAGGTTATGCCAATCCTATCAGTATCAGTGTGCCAGGTGTTCCGGCTAATGCCATCTCTGCCTCTATGAGTGGTGGCTCGTTCGTATCAAAAGGTAATGGTCATTTCGTGGCGACTCCATCTGCCGTTGGCAGGGATGTTACCATTCATGTAACGGCAAGAGATAAAGGACAGGTTCGCTCGCTGCCGCCTTTTGTTTTCCATGTCAGAAAATTGCCAGATCCTACCGCTTATATCGCAATGGGAACAGACAGATTCAGAGGTGGCGGTTTGGCAAAGGCCAATCTGATGGGTGCCACGGGCATTCATGCAGCCATCGACGATGGACTTCTGGATATTCCTTTCAAGGTAGTAGGTTTCGAAACCGTCTTCTTCGACAATATGGGTAATGCCATTCCGCTGGCTTCTGCTGGAGCCAGTTTCTCGGCCAGACAGCGTGAGAAGTTTAGAAAGCTGTATCGCAACCGTCGTTTCTACATCTCTCATATCAGAGCTGTAGGTCCCGACGGCATCATGCGAACCCTGCCTTCAGCAATGGAAGTTATCGTAAAGTAATAACGGAGTTTTCAAATTTAAAAATCAAAGTCAATGAAAAAGATATTGTTCTTGTTCCTGCTCTTGGGAATGGTGCAGGGCATCTGGGCACAACCTGAGGCCCGCAGGCAGGCGGCCGCACAGAAGAAAGCTGCGCAGCAGAATGGCGATACTCCAACCCTGCGTGCGCAGATCTCCTTTCCTACTGCTCTCCCGATGGATGAGGACGTGGTTTGGAGAAGAGATATCTACCGTGAACTGGATCTCAACAATGAAGCCAATGCTGCGCTCTATTATCCTGTAGAGCCGAAGGGAAATCAGATGAATCTCTTTACCACCATCTTCAGATTGATGATGACGGGAAAGATTACCGTATTCCAATATCGCATGGATGGTAATGAAAGTTTTGCCGCTGCCGACCGGGTGGATCCGAAGTCTTTCCTGGATAACTATCATATCTACTACGAGAAGCAGGCAAATGGTAGAATCAAGTTAGACAACAGCGATATCCCTTCGCGTGAGGTGCAATCGTATTATATCAAGGAGAGCAGTTTTTTCGACCAGCGTTCTGCTACCTTCCATACCAAGGTGTTGGCGCTTTGCCCTATCATGACCCGTGAGGATGATTTTGGAGATGGTGGAACCAAGTATCCCCTCTTTTGGGTGAAATATGATGATCTGGCTCCTTATCTTACCCGCCAGCAGGTGATGACTAGCAATCTGAACAATGCCGTGGTGATGAGCATTGATGATTACTTTGCCAGAAATCAATATAAGGGTAAGATTTACAAGACCAATAATCTGTTGGGACAAACCCTTTCTCAATACTGTACCACGGATTCTGCCATGGCAAAGGAGCAGAAACGCATCGAGGCTGAACTGGTTGCCTTTGAGAAGAATATCTGGGGTAATCAGGCTCGAAAGGATTCACTGGACAGCATTGCCCATGCAGCAAAGGATGTAAAGGGAAGTGTAAGGAAGATTCGCCGAAGCACAGGATTGCGTGGCGCATCTGCCAACGCCGGCAAGGTTTCCCGTGTCAAGTCAAAGCAGGCTAAAAACAGAACCTCTTTTGCCAGCGGTTCGGCTAGAGTCACGGTGAGAAGAGAGCGCCATTAAGTAAAAGAGATGTTGTATTCAACATATAGTGTGAACATATTGAATTAGTAACAATTAAAAAAGGTAAGAAAATGAAGAAGATTTTATCACTTGTATTCATGGTAGCAGCAATGATGTATGCTACTAGCGCAAACGCACAGATTAAGTTCGGTTTGAAGGGCGGTTTGAACGTGACAAGCATGTCTTTCAGCGAGGATGTATTTGATGCTTCCAACAAGACTGGTTTCTTTGTTGGTCCTATGGTGAAGGTTACTGTACCTATCGTAGGCTTGAGCTTCGATGCTGCAGCTTTATACGACCAGAAAGAGGCTGATGTTAAGTATAATATTGATGATGAATTTGGAAAGACTAATGTGAAGCAGCAGTCTATCAACATTCCTGTCAACGTTCGTTATGGTTTTGGCTTGAGCAGTCTGGCTAACGTTTTCCTTTTTGCTGGTCCACAGTGGGGATTCAATGTGGGTGACAAGAACTTTGATTTGGAAAAGGTGGGCAACTACTCTTTGAAGAAGTCAAACTTCAGCGTAAACGTAGGTGCTGGTGTAACCTTGCTGAACCATCTTCAGGTATCAGCCAACTACAATATCGCTTGCGGCAAGTCTGCTGATGCTAGCTTCTCTAAGGTTCTTGAATCAGTGGACAAGAGCCGTAACAACTCTTGGCAGATTGCACTCGGCTACTGGTTCTAAGCTACTGTAACTTGTATCTCTTCGAGTAGATACATTAAAATATATAAAAGCAGGTACCTGATGATGGGTATCTGCTTTTTTTTTGCTATCTTTGCAGAACGAATGTTTGGAAAGAATAGTTGGGTAGCTGTTTCATACGATAAACATTCTGAAGAATTAGAAGATAGAAACAATGAGATATGTAGATGTGATATTGCCTCTTCCGCTCGACGGCACCTTTACTTATTCTGTCCCCGAAGGGATGGAAGAGAAAGTCGTGGCTGGTATGCGCGTGCTTGTTCCCTTAGGAAAAAGCAAGAAATATATTGCCATGGTAGCGGATGTACATTCCGAAAAGCCGGATTTCAACTGTAAGCCGATAGAGGGTGTTCTTGATTCCTATCCCTCTCTTCTTCCCCAGCAATATCGCCTTTGGCAATGGATCAGCGATTACTATATGTCACCTCTTGGCGATGTATATAATGCAGCCATGCCTGCCGGAATGAAATCTACAGAGAAATTCAAGCCCAAGATGGAACTCTATGTGGAGTTGGCTAGCAGTTATCGCAATGAACAGGCTCTGCACGTGGCGCTCAATATGGTGCAGCGTGCCCTGAAGCAATCGAAGACTTTGACCACCTTCCTGGCTCTTTCTCATTGGGACAGTCTGGAGGGAGATACGCCTAGAGAAGGTATCAAGAAGGTGACGAAGGAAGAGCTGATGAACGAGGCACGATGCACGGCAGCTGTGGTCAAGGCGCTCATCGACAGAGGCATCCTCTTTACCTACGAGTTGGAAGTGGGTAGATTGAATACGGCTGGAGAATCGCATCTAGACCAGATCAAGCCCTTGTCTATGCCGCAGCAGGATGCTTACAATCAGATACTGATGCAGATGCTGAAGAAAAACGTAGTGCTCCTGCATGGCGTAACTTCCAGCGGAAAGACGGAAATCTATATCCATCTCGTCAGAAAAGCCATTGAGGAACACAGGCAGGTGCTTTATCTGCTGCCCGAAATCGCCCTGACGGTTCAGATAATGGAGCGACTACACAAAGTCTTTGGCGACCGGCTCGGTATCTATCATTCTAAATATAGTGATGCAGAGCGCGTCGAAATCTGGCAGAAACAACTCTCCGGACATCCCTATGATGTGATCCTGGGAGCAAGAAGTGCAGTCTTTCTGCCTTTCCAGAAACTGGGACTTGTCATCATCGACGAAGAGCACGAGACCTCTTTCAAGCAGCAGGATCCGGCTCCACGCTATCATGCCCGCAGTGCAGCCATCGTGCTTGCCAACATGTATCCGGAGGCAAAGGTGCTTCTGGGAACGGCTACGCCTTCGATGGAAAGCTATTACAATGCCCGGCAGGGTAAGTATGGATTGGTAGAACTGAAGACCCGATACAAGGATATTCAGTTGCCTGAGATACAGGTGGTGGATGTGAAAGACCTCCGCCATCGCAAGATGATGACGGGTGTTTATTCGCCTGTGCTTCTGGCGGCGGTAAAAGAAGCCCTGAAGAATGGAGAGCAGGCTATCCTCTTCCAGAACCGAAGGGGATTTGCACCGATGATAGAATGTAAGGTGTGTGGATGGGTGCCGAAATGCAAGAACTGTGATGTTTCGCTTACCCTGCATAAGAGTATCAATCTCCTTACCTGCCATTATTGCGGTTATACTTATCCGGTTCCTACAGAATGTCCTAACTGTGGCAGTACTGAGTTGATGGGCAGGGGTATCGGAACAGAGCGCATCGAAGACCAGATTTCCGAGATCTTTCCTGAAGCCCGCATCGCCCGAATGGACTTAGATACAACCCGTACCCGAAATGCCTATGAGCGACTGATCTCCGATTTCTCTTCGGGAAAGACAAATCTTCTGATTGGTACGCAGATGATATCAAAGGGCTTGGATTTCGATAAAGTGAGTGTAGTAGGTATCTTGAATGCTGATTCAATGCTCAACTATCCTGATTTCCGTGCTTACGAGCATGCTTTCATGATGATGGCGCAGGTGAGTGGAAGAGCCGGAAGAAAGGGCAAACGGGGACTCGTGATTCTGCAGACAAAGAATCCGACACTGCCTATCATCAGTCAGGTAGTACACAATGACTATGATTCTCTTTTCAAGGGAATCCTGGAGGAGAGAAGAATGTTTCATTATCCGCCTTTCTTCCATCTTATCAATGTGTTCCTGAAGCACAAGCACGAAAAGATCTGCCAACAGGCTAGTCTGGAATTGGGCAAGACGCTGAGAGGATGGTTTGGTGAACGCGTACTCGGACCGGATAAGCCGGCTGTAGCACGTGTAAAGACAATGAATATCCGCAAGATTGTCATCAAGCTGGAGAATGGTATCGACCAGAAGAAGGTGCGCGAATATCTGAAGTATGCACAGCAGATAATGGCAAAAGATCCGAGGTATGGAGCTTTGCAGATATATTATGATGTGGACCCGATGTAGGTAAAGTAGTCATGTCGGAATCCTCTGTGTGAGATAAAAAAGAAAGGCTATCCCAATCTTAACGAGAGGGATAGCCTTTTTGAATGTTTGTAGTTATGTGTCTTGTCGTCTTATCTGATAGTTTGATAAACATAAGTCTAATTCGGCTTTTTCAACCATCTAATTCGGCTTTTTCAACACTGTGATTAGAAGTTGATGTCAAGACCTACTGCGAACACATTGTTGTTACGTGTGTAATCAGAGCTGTAGGTCTTTCCTATTTGTTCTACATTCTCTGAAGTCTTCTTGTGCTGATAGAAGGTGTGGAAGTAAGCCACGTTCAGATCCATCTTCTTATTGATGTGATAAACACCACCGAAAGCTACAGAGTTTGAACTGACAATGAATGATTTGTCGTCCATGTATCTTTTTGAAGCTGGTGTGTCAAGGTTCTCATCAGGCAAACCATAGTTGGTATTCTGCCAGCCAGTACTCAAGGTAATCTTCTTGTTTACATCTACCTCGACACCTGCGTTGTACTCCAATGTACCACGGTTCAACTTCTCCTGTCGGTTGTTGTAAGATGTAGCGTGCTTGTCATCGAACCAGTGGAAACCTACGTTTACTCTAACTGCATCGACAGGGCTATAGCCAACACCGAGTGCCAGATATGCAGGAATATCACCTGCAATCTTCTTGCCATCTTCGTATTCGCCGATAGCCTCTTCGAGCTTGGTGTCGAACTCGGTCTTCAAGCCAGCCATTGTCTTTACTACATCACCGTTAGTTAAAACTGCTTTAGTAGTATTTGTTGCAGTGGCTAGAGCATTTTCTGGAGTCATACCCTTTTTAGTGAATACCTCTGTCAAAGTTCCAACCATCTGTCTAGACAAGTTGTCTGGGAGAGCACTGATACTAGGAGCCTGATTTACAGACTTGTTCTTCAAACGTATGCGAGTCTTGAACTCATATTTTGCAGAGAAGTTCCACTTGCCTGTCTTGAAGTCTACACCGATGATAGGAGTAAAGCCGATGCCGCTCTGGTCACAGCTCAATTCAATGTTGGCTGCATTTTCCTTGTTAGGGTCGAGTACCTTGTAAAGAGGCATGTTGCCTACCTTGATGTTTTCAACATATCCATAGTAGTTTGTTGAAGCATAGACGCCACGTACGCCTGCAAATGCGCTGAAGTTGTCGCTGAATTTATATGCAGCACCTACAGAGAGACCATAATAGTACTGACGGCCATGCATATAGCTGTTGTAACTATATTCGCCTTTCTGACCGAAAGCTTGGTCGGTTGTAAACATTTGCATTCCTGGCTGGCCAAGTGTATTACCCAATACGTTGTCAACAGTTCTTGCCAAACCGCAAGCTGCCAAAGCTGTCTCGGCTACAATCTTCTCGAAGGAACCCAGTCCATCGTCGAAAGTACACTTACCACCGCCACCGGTGAGGGCGAAACTAGCCTGGAGTGACCATCTGCCTTTATTGTAAGCATACTGGAATGAAGGGATGACAGGCGCAAAAGCCTCACCCTTGAAAGTACGAGGAGTAATCGGATTGTTCACATTGTTAGTGAACAGAGCATAATCATTTTCAATGCTACGTGTCTGGTAAGCCAACTGCCAGTTGATGGCAAGATGGTGACCTTCACCCATGAATACAACACCGGCTGGATTGTAGTAAACGCCGTCGATACCAATTGAAGCCTCACGGCTCATCATTCTATTGAATGCAACATGCTGATTGGTGTTAGTGAGCAAACCACCTGCCAAAGAAGGTGTTGCACAGGCCATCGCAATGGCCAAACTAACTAATTTTAGTTTCTTCATCTTAATAATATTAAATAAAAACGTCCGCAAAGGTAACTATAATGTTCTATTTCTCCATAATTATAATTTTATATTTAAAGTATATTAACGCAAATAGCCCGAGAATCTGCACAAAACTTAAAGACTGTGCAAATTCTCGGGCTATTTGATAGCTTTATTTGTATGTTTCGATACCTTGAAAAATCAGCTGTTTTCAAGACTTTTGAACGTCGGTTTCAGCTTGAGGAGCTTCTTCCTCTTTTTTTTATGCTTTGATTCTCCTTCACATTCATGTGAGGATAGGAGATGCGGGTATGATAAATCGCCTTCAGACGATCGATAAGCACCAGCTTGGCAAGTGCAATGTCACGGAAGGTAATCGGGCATTCCTTGAAGAATCCATCTGCCACCTGTCCATCGATGAGCTTGTTTACCAGATTACTGATGCTTTCTTCCGTATATTCATTCAGTGAGCGGGAAGCTGCTTCTACTGTATCCGCCATCATCAGGATTGCCTGCTCTCGGGTAAACGGATTCGGTCCCGGATATTGGAACAGTGACTTATCTACTACTTCCGTAGGATGGGCATTGCAATAGTTTACATAGAAGAATTTGGCAATACCTGTACCGTGGTGAGTAGTGATGAAGTCCTTGATAATACCCGGCAAACCTACCTTTTCTGCCATCTTCAGTCCTTCTGTTACGTGACTGATGATGATCTGGGCACTTTCCAGATCACTCAGCTGGTCGTGTGGATTCACTCCTGCCTGGTTCTCCGTAAAGAATACGGGGTTTGTCATCTTGCCGATATCGTGATAGAGTGCTCCGGTACGTACCAGCAGACTGTTTGCCTCGATACGGTTGGCTATCTCCGCTGCCAGATTACCTACGGTGATGGAGTGCTGGAATGTACCAGGAGCAATCTCGCTCAGGTTGCGCAGCAGCCCCTTGTTGGTGTTGGACAACTCGAAGAGTGTGACATTAGAGGTGAAACCAAACGTCTTCTCGATGATGTACATCAGTGGATAGGCGAGCAGCAGGAAAATTCCATTGATGGTGGAATAGGTGTACATGCTGCGGTCGATATTGAACACCTGATTGTCTTGCATCAACTGGAGGGCCACATATACCACGGTAGTACTGATGGCAACCAGGAGAGCAGTGAAGAATATCTGCGAGCGCTTGGATAATTCGCGCAGGCTGTAAATCGCAACCAAGCCGGAAACCAGTTGCACGATGATGAATTCATATTGGTATTTCACAGCTGCCGCACAGATGAGAATCATCGTGGCATGCGTGATGAAAGCCGTTCGTGAATCCATAAAGACGCGCACAAAGATAGGTGCCATGGCAAATGGGATGATATATACGCTGAAGAAATTGTGCTTCATGATGAGTGACACAAAGATTGGGAACAGCGTAATCATCGCATAGAGCATGGTGATGCTGCGTGGCTTGTCGAAGTAGTCTTTGCGGAAGAGCGTGAGATAGAAGGTAAACATCATCACGAGAATCAGTACGAAGAGTGCCTGCCCGATGATGGTAGTGGTAAGCTCGTCCTCAGTAGAACTTCGGCGCTTCGTCTCCTTGTCGAAAGAGGTAAGCACTCGGTAAGTATAATCATTGATTACTTCGCCTCGGTCGATGATTTTCTGTCCGCTCATCACCATACCGCTGGCCAGCGGTATGCTGCTCAGCAAGTCTGTTCGTTCTGCCTCCGAGCGTTCCTTATCATATATAAGGTTGGGTTCCACATAGTCGTTGAGATTGCAGCGGGAGAGAATCTGCCGCTGTGCCGATATCTTCTCATCAAAGAAGATGTGCTCATAGGCGGCAATGGTAGAGTAGAAGTTACCGATAGGAAAGCTCTTGGCGTTCTTGCCGCTGATGATGCGTATCATACTGGTAGAATCCTTGTAGATACGGTTATATTCAGGCGTACTGACAATGCCCGTCTGATAAACCTGCTTCAGCTGGTTGGCTATGAGTTCCACGTATTCCTTCGGAAGTCCTGGAATGCCCTGGCTGAAGTCGTGGAGAAAACGCTTGATCTGTTCATTGCCGACATTGGAATTCACTGTGTAGTACGGCTGGAACTGCCGCAGCAGCGAATCCTGCTCGTGCTTGATGGCTTCATCGGTCTTGTAGATCGGGAAGTCGAAGGTGGCAATCACTGAACCGTACATCCAAGGTTTTCCCACATCGTAACGGAACTGTCTGCCCTCATTGCGTGGCAAAAACCAGACAATGATGGCAACTGTAAAGATAACGAGAATGGTCTTGGTGATCAGGTTGCGCCAATAATTCTCCTCGAGATTGTTGAATATACTCATGTTTGTTACGCTTTATGGTTTGTGACGTTTTTGGGCTAAAAAACTGCTCATTTTCCCAAATATTGAGCAAAAAAGCATCTTTTCTCCCATTAATTCCTTTTTACAGTGCGAAAATACGAAAAAAAACTATTATAATCGCAAAAAAAACTGTAAATTTGCAGAAAAATTCAAAAATAGCTATAAAATAAGACATGGCAGATAGAAAAGTAAGAGTGCGTTTTGCCCCAAGTCCAACGGGAGCACTGCACATTGGTGGTGTCCGTACCGCCCTTTATAATTATTTGTTTGCTCGCCAGCATGGTGGTGAGCTTGTGTTCCGTATCGAGGATACAGACTCTCATCGTTTCGTACCAGGAGCCGAGGAATATATCCTGGAATCTTTCAAGTGGCTCGGTATCCAGTTTGATGAGGGTGTGAGTTTCGGTGGCGAGCATGGTCCTTATCGCCAGAGCGAGCGTCGTGATATCTATAAGAAATATGTACAGCAGCTTTTGGACAATGGTAAGGCATATATCGCTTTTGATACTCCAGAGGAGCTGGAAGCTAAGCGTGCTGAGATTCAGAATTTCCAGTACGATGCCCATACCCGTATGCAGATGCGCAACTCTCTTACCCTTTCCAAGGAGGAGGTAGATCAGCTCATCGCCGACGGCAAGCAATATACCGTTCGTTTCAAGATTGAACCAGGACAGGAGATTCATGTCAACGATATGATTCGTGGCGACGTGAAGGTGATGAGCGATATCCTGGACGACAAGGTGCTCTATAAGAGTGCTGATGAATTGCCAACTTATCACTTGGCAAACATCGTGGACGACCACTTGATGGAAATCTCTCACGTGATTCGTGGTGAGGAATGGTTGCCTAGTGCACCATTGCACGTTCTCCTTTATCAGGCTTTCGGTTGGGAGGATACTATGCCTCGCTTCGCACACCTTCCTTTGCTTCTCAAGCCAGAGGGCAAGGGTAAGTTGAGCAAGCGCGATGGTGACCGCCTCGGTTTCCCTGTATTCCCATTGGAGTGGCATGACCCTAAGACCGGTGAGGTTTCTTCTGGTTATCGTGAGAGTGGCTACTTCCCAGAGGCTGTAGTCAACTTCCTGGCGCTCCTCGGCTGGAACCCTGGTACGGAGCAGGAAATCTTCTCTCTCGATGAGTTGGTGAAGGCTTTCGATATCTCCCGCTGTTCCAAGGCTGGTGCCAAGTTCGACTTCAAGAAGGGCATCTGGTTCAACCATGAGTACATCCTCATGAAGAGTGATGATGAGATTGCCAACCTCTTTGCACCTATCGTGGCTAACAATGGTGTAGAGGAGACTTTGGATAGAGTAAAGCAGGTGGTACACATGATGAAGGACCGTGTGAACTTCGTCTATGAGTTGTGGCCATTGTGCTCATTCTTCTTTATTCCTCCTACAGAGTATGATGCCAAGACTGCCAAGAAGCGCTGGAAGGAGTACTCTGCTCAGCAGATGACTGAACTCGCTGAGGTTCTCGAGGGCATCGAGGACTTCTCTATCGAGGGTCAGGAGCCTGTCGTATTGAAGTGGGTAGAGGACAAGGGCTATAAGCTCGGTGATGTAATGAATGCCTTCCGCCTGACTCTCGTAGGAGAGGGCAAGGGTCCAGGTATGTTCGACATCTCTGCCTTCCTCGGTAAGGAGGAGACTTTGCGTCGCCTTCGCAAGGCTATCGAAGTTTTGGGTTAATTCACAATAAACATCTCTCTGAGGAACTTTTGCCGTCGGGCTGAATGTTCCTCAGAGAGTTCACGTATTTATAGATACTAACCAATAAAAGTAATATCATGATCTATAATATCGTAATATATTTCGTCCTATTGGGCATAGCTATCGCCAGTCTGTTTAATGAAAAGGTACGCAAGATGTGGCGTGGTGAGCGTGAGGCTTTCAAGATATTGAAGCAGAAGGTGGATCCTAATGCTAAGTACATCTGGTTTCATGCAGCATCGCTCGGCGAGTTTGAGCAGGGACGTCCATTGATGGAGCAAATCCGCAAGGATTATCCTCAGTATAAGATTTTGCTCACCTTTTATTCTCCTTCGGGTTATGAGGTGCGCAAGAACTATGAGGGTGCCGACATCATCTGCTATATGCCTGTGGATACCCGTCTGAATGCAATCCGTTTCCTTCGCCTGGTGCGTCCTGTGATGGCTTTCTTCATCAAGTATGAGTTCTGGTCTAATTTCCTTCATATCCTGAAGTATCGCAACATTCCTACCTATAGTGTGAGCAGTATCTTCCGCGAGGATCAGGTGTTCTTCAAGTGGTATGGCAGGAGTTATGCAAATGTACTGAAGTGTTTTACCCGTTTCTTCGTGCAGAATGAGGAAAGCAAACGATTGCTCGAAAGCATCGGCATCAAGGATGTGGATGTGGTAGGAGATACCCGTTTCGACCGTGTACTCCAGATTAAGCAGGCGGCTAAACATCTGCCTATCTGCGAGGCTTTCAGAAGTGGGGTGGCTGGTTCTGATTCTGCTGCGTCTTCTGAGAAAGCATCTCATCCAGACTACAAGGTCTTCGTGGCTGGTAGTTCATGGCCTCCAGATGAGGAAATCTTTATCCGTTTCTTCAATGAGCATAAGGATTGGCGACTGCTGATTGCTCCTCATGTGATTGCTGAGGAACATCTGAAGCTGATTCTTTCTCTCTTGAAGGATAAGAAGGTGGTACGCTATATGCAGACTACCCCTGAGGAGGCAGCCAAGGCTGATGTGCTGATTATCGATTGCTTCGGATTGCTGAGCAGCATGTATAATTATGGTGATGTGGCTTATATCGGCGGTGGTTTCGGTGTGGGTATTCATAATACTCTGGAAGCTGCTGTATGGAATATGCCGGTTATCTTTGGTCCAAACAACAAGAAGTTCCAGGAGGCTCAGGGCTTGCTGAAGTCGGGTGGCGGTTTTGAAATCAATACCTATGAGGACTTCGAGGGCTTGATGAGTTCCATGATGAACGATGCGGCTTTCCTGAAGCAGGCTGGTGATAAGGCTGGAGCCTTCGTAGCGAGTCTTTCGGGTGCCACCGGTAAGGTTTTGGCAAAGGTTAAATTATAATGTATAAAAAGGATTACATTACTAAGGTTTCCCATCCCAGTTTATAGGGCATTTTTGAGTCCTTAATGTTCCATCAATCCCTATAAACAGGGCATTTTAACGGTTACCTAAAAAGTTTTTTATGCCACTTCTTTTCCATTTTCACCAATCCTACAAGATGCAAGGCTCCTTTGCCAAGCTTTCTAACTTCGGCGATGAGATATTCACAAGTAAACCAGCTGTCACAAAGAACATACTTGGCTCGCAGGCACTTATGACTCCAAGCTCTCTTTATCATGTTAACGGCAACCTTCAGTTTCGATTCCGTAGACTCGTTAAAGCGGATGGCGTTTGGGTTCTCGGCATTACGCTGTTTGGCAAAACGGGTAAAAAGTGCCATTAAATTGGTTCGCTATGAACTTTTAATACTTAATATGTTTGATAACTCAGAAAAATTGCTTAATTTTGCATCCACAACCGTTACTCTTTAAATCGTTGTTTTTGTTCTTTAGCGATTACAAAGATACAACTTTTTATCGAGAAACTGTTATTTTCACCCCATTATTTTTGGGAGGGAAACTTTTGTTAATAACAAATTACACGCTTAGTTGCGGAATTAAGGCATAAATCATAAATTTGCACTTGCTAATTGACTCCGCCATACAGATATTGACAAACAACATTTATCGCAACATCATGATTTCTCCAAATTACACATTATACGACAATTCCCTCGGCATAGCTCTTGTGCTGATGCTGTTCTTTGCTTTCTATTTTCTTTTGGCAAAGACACCCGACAAGCGCATCTTCAGCAATTATCTCATGTCGCGTCGCCTCATGGCCGGAGCGCTGCTGGCACTGTCAGCCAATTATTCGGTGCATTTATTTGTGGCTCCCCGGTTTCTTTGGAAAGAGGCAGCCATCATGATGAATCTCTCCACCTATTACCTTACTTACTGGCTCTTCAACTGCGCCTTCATGGTACTGCTCAAGCCCCATTACTTTACAGTGAGGCGGCTCCTTATGCATATCGCTGGATGGCTGGCCTACGTTCTTCTCTCCATTGTGCTGTTGTTGGGCGTGTCAAAGGGAACAATGCAACATGCCGCAATTGTACTCATGGCACTTTGGCTTATTGCCTACGGCATCTGTCTTTCACGCAACATCATCCTCACATACCGCCGTGCCGTGCGACTGTTCGACGACATGCACTCAGAGGACATCGGCGCCTACATCCAGTGGATGTCCATCTTCACATGGTGGGCGCTGATATATGGCGTTGGCTGCGGACTGCTCACTTTCCTCCCCGACCGCTTCGTTTTCCTTTGGATTTTGTCGAGCATTCCTTTCTACATTTATCTTTACTGCTCCTATCTGAACTATCTGCTTTTTTACGAACAGGTGGAAAGTATTTTAGAGAAAGAGATGATGGAGGAAACAAGCCAAACGCTTAACTGCAATGAACATGACGATGCGCTCCTTCCAACTTATCACGCCACCATCAAGGAGCGGTTGGACAAGTGGATTACTGCCGACGGCTATACCCGTCAAGGGCTGACCATTGAGGAACTGGCAGCCACACTCGTAACCAACCGCACCTACCTCTCATCATACATCAAGATGGTTTATCACGTGTCATTCCGCGAATGGATTGCCGAACTCCGCATTGCCTACGCCAAACAACAGTTGGTGCAGCATCCGGAACTGACGGTCGCCGCTATATCCGAGGCATCGGGGTTTCTTTCGCTGAGCTATTTCACGAAGATATTCACGACGAAAGAAGGCTGTCCGCCGTCCAAATGGCGAAAGAGGGCTATCGCAAATGGCTGAGGCCAAAGTTGCGCTATCCACAATTTTTGCTCTATCAGCAAACTTAGCTATTGCGCTAACAGCAAGTTTTTGTTCTACGCACAAAAAACTCTGTTCCACAGAGGATTGGACTTTCGTATGTCTTAAACATTTCGTATCTTTGCCGACACCAACCGGTGCGAATATTAACAAATATCACAAATATGACAAATATGACAAAGAAACAAATGCTAAAGAAAAGATGCTCCAACACTATTCTCACACGCAACTTGTTGTCAGTAGCGTGCGTGATTGTTGCAATCCTTACAGCTTCGTGCGGCAATGATGACAACGATGCTCCGACCGTCATCACACACAATCCAGCAGCCTACATCAAAGACGACGGCAAACTGGCAATGCTGCATGCCATGAGGGATGTTGACGGGACCGGCCGACTGTACGAAATCGACTATACGGCCGATTACAGACTGGATGACGTACTGAAGGCCGGTTACACACAAACCGACCAGCTCTTCAGCTACATCGCCTACCTGCTCTATGACAGTATTCCTAAAAGTCAGGCAAAGGTCTCTCTTGGCACAGGCTGTAGCGCCTTCGCTGCACCTGAGCGTCAAAGCGGCAACTTCATGATGGGACGCAACTACGACTACCGTCATTCCACTGCCGACGGAAAGAGCTACAAGTCAATAGCGGCCATCTTAGTGCATACGGCACCGGCTGGCGGGAAACGGTCCATTTCGATGGTCGATGGCATGAACTTAGGCTATGGCAAGGGGTTCTATACCGATGGAACAACTGATCTCTCACTCTTGATGGGACTGCCTTATGCCGCCCTCGACGGCATCAATGAGGACGGCTTTGCCATCGGTGTGCTGTCACTTAACGAGAACCAGACCAACCAGCAGACAGGCAAGCCGCGCATTGGTACGACGACAGCTATAAGAATGTTGCTCGACAAGGCCTCAACCGTGAATGAGGCCATACAGCTCCTGGGCAGTTACGATATGGACATGCGCGGCAGCGGACGCGGCAACTACCACTACTTCATGGCCGATGCCACTGGCGACTATGCCATTGTGGAATATACCCGTTCCAAAGGCGAGACCACACCGAGAGTAATGGAGGTGCTGAAAGGGAACGACACCCTGCGCTGTGTCACCAATTTCTATGTCTCGCCGACGATGGTTGGCACTACCGACGGCTGGGGATCAAAACACGGCAAGGTGCGTTATGATACACTGAGAAACACCCTGCGTGCCAACAACTATGTACTGAAAGCGGCCGATGCCATGCCGCTACTTCAGGCGGTCTCACAGCCTCCGACCGAGGAACTCACGTCGCAGACCCAATGGTCAGCCCTCTACGACCTTTCTGAAAAGACGCTCCGTCTGTCCATTCTTCGCGAATATGGCAAGACGTTTAACTTCAAGATAAAATAATTTAACACTGACATGATGAACAAGACCTTATTCAAACTTATTCCGGCACTAAGGCAAGCCAATTGCTTTCATTGGCTAGCTATCATGCTGATAATCCCTGCCTTCTTTGTAACAGGTTGCTCAGACGACGCAGCATCCCCGGGAGGCAGCGGGGCTGAGACGGCTGACTCATCCGCTATCTCACTGACCTACCACCACTTCACGGCATCCGATGATGTCATTATCCTAAATGCCGACACCACACGGATTGCTGTCAGCAAGGCATTGGCCGACAAGATGGGCATCACCCGCTTCTCTGGCAGACCAATGGCGGTATGGCAAAAAGTGAACAGCCTTCCTTACATCCGGCGCGTCACATCTGAAATGCTGGATAACGGCCGCTATGTGCTCACTGTTGACAAGAGCGCTTCGTTGGCAGACGTACTGCCGGAGGATGCGGAGATAAATTTCGATACAAAAATCCATGTCAACCATCAAGCCGCAAAAGCCTGGACGCGCGCCGGTGGCACCAATGCCGTTGAAGACATGTCCGCCCGATATATGGAGGGAGACACCATCCATCCGGCAGTTATCCTCTATACCGACAATGGTGGCGCTGGAGAGGACGTGCAGGTGACGGAAGACATGGCACTTGCACGCAGCCAGTTCACCTGGGCCTCCGGGACGGACGGCTATGCTTATGCAACGGCAGAGGATCTGGACAAGTCTGACATCGACTGGGCTATTGTCAATAAGGATGTCACGCTGAAAGCAAACATCAAGTTGGATTCAAAAGCGGATGCGAGCATCGGACTGAAAGTTCCCGTTAAGGCAAAGGTCAACGCCAAGCTGCAATTAAAGACCGGCTTCTCGTTTAAGAAAGGCATAACGTTAAAGAAATTTGATGCCGGTGTCTATGGCGGACTCGCTTTCAAGCCCGAAATGAACTTGAATGTTGGCAAGAGCCTTACATTGCCAAAAGACAAGTTCACCAAGCGGCTGATAAGTTTTCCCGGCTATACCGCGGTCTTCATGGCTGGCATTGTCCCCGTGAGCATCACTTTCAGTCCTGGTGTCATTTTCAAGGTTGACGGTACGCTGACAGGCAGCCTCAGTACCGGCCTGTCGTATAGGTTTGAGAATAAACTCAAGGCCGGTGTCCTCTATGAGGGCTCATGGAAGGCCTATGGTGAATACAGGCAGATAGAGAACAAGTTTTCCATGGATGTCATCAAGGGCAACGTGAACTTGAGAACAGGCATAGGCTTCTATGTCTCTTGCGATGCGATGATCTACGGTTTCGCCGGTCCGGAAATCGCTGTCGGCCCGCGGTTAGGACTTGATGCCGATGCTTCCATCACGGTGCCGGCAAAAGGTGATCCGACATTCGCATTCAATGCAAGCCTGAAATGCGGGGTGCAGTCACTGATAGGCGCAAAACTGAAGATTTGGAAGTGGACGCTGGCTGACTGGAATACTACTTTCGCCATATCGCCCCAATGGACAATTTGGCAATATAAGACATGATTTTCGGCTTTATCAGCATTCCCTATTCCACATGATTCATCCCATGAGTCTTAATTTTGCATCCATAACAGTTACTCTTTAACCCACATTGCAGTCACCCGTCATGTAACTCCCTGATTTCCAATATCCAGATTTTTTGAGGTATGATTTGGGT
>NZ_JBBNGE010000053.1:0-22173 GCF_040095255.1 Segatella sinensis
AAGTTTATGCTTTATTAACGAGAAGTTTTCTATAGGGGTGCTGAGTAGTTACTTCTATAGGGGTGCTGAGTAGTTACCATAATTCCGTCGGCACGGAGCTTCTGCTGCCACTTCCAGGCAGAAGCCAAGACATCTTCAAGCTTAGCCTCAGCCTTCCAGCCCAATACTTCGTTAGCCTTGGTGCAATCGCCCCAGATCTTCTCGATATCGCCCTCACGACGTGGACCGTACTTCCAGTTCAACTTCACGCCAGTAGCCTTCTCGAAAGTCTCTACGATTTCGAGAGTAGAGTTACCCTTACCTGTACCAATATTGAAGTACTCAATTGGTTCTGTCTCCTTGTCGAGTACACGAGCCATAGCGCAAACGTGAGCCTTAGCCAAGTCAACTACATAGATATAGTCGCGGATGCAGGTTCCATCAGGAGTATCATAATCGTTACCGAAGATGGTAAGTTCCTTGCGAATACCCATAGCAGTCTGAGTTACGTAAGGAATCAGGTTGTTTGGCACACCATTTGGCAACTCACCAATCTCTGCAGATGGATGAGCACCGATTGGGTTGAAGTATCTCAAGACGATGCTCTTGATGTTAGCACCGCTATGGATATAGTCTGCGATGATCTGCTCGTTCACCTCCTTGGTATTACCATAAGGAGAAGTAGCCTTCTGATGAGGAGCCTCCTCAGTTACAGGCAAGTTCTCTGGCTTAGGCTGACCGTAAACGGTGCAGGAAGAAGAGAAGATAATACCCTTTACATTATATTTTGGCATCAGCTCAAGCAGATTGATGAGCGAAACCAGGTTGTTGCGGTAGTACAACAAAGGCTTCTGTACACTCTCACCTACAGCCTTGCTGGCAGCAAAGTGAATGATACCCTCGATAGCAGGATACTTCTGGAAAACAGCCTCTGTAGCTGCCTTGTCACGAAGATCAACCTGCTCGAAAGCTGGACGAATACCCGTAATCTTCTCGATACCATCAAGAACCTCAATCTTTGAGTTTGAAAGGTCATCTACGATTACTACGTTGTAGCCTGCCTGCTGCAACTCTACTGTTGTGTGGCTACCGATAAAACCAGTGCCGCCAGTTACCAAAATTGTTTGTTTCATATTGCTAGTCTATTGAATAATTGATATCATCTTTATTTATATGAAGAGGATTGATGCCCGGCAGAAATCGATTCCGATACCGGACTTATCATCCTACACGTTTGCAAAAGTAATGCAAAAATGTGAAACTACAAAATATTTCCGAAAAAATATGCCGAAAGATTTTTTATTTTCAAGAATAAGCTGTAACTTTGCATCAGAAATATAACTTATCAACAGAAATGGTGTGTTTCTGCAGTTAACATTAGATTTATCAATTATTGACGCAAACAATGACGCAAACATTAAGGATTACGAATATGAAACAGTATGATATCAATCACGACATGCGGTACCTGCAGTTACTCGCACAGTCGTTTCCATCCATAGCTGAGGCTAGCACGGAGATTATCAATCTGCAAGCTATTCTCAATCTGCCGAAAGGCACAGAGCATTTCCTCGCCGATATTCACGGCGAGTATGAGGCTTTTCTGCACGTACTGAAAAATGCATCAGGCAATATCAAGCGTAAGGTGAACGAACTCTTCGGCAATACCCTGCGTGAACAGGACAAGCGTGAACTTTGCACCCTGATTTACTATCCGGAACAGAAACTGGAGCAGGTAAAGCAAAGGGAAGCAGATATCAACGACTGGTATCATATCACCCTTCACCAGCTGGTGGCGGTTTGCCGTGATGTGTCAAGCAAGTACACCCGTTCCAAGGTGCGCAAATCACTGCCATGCGATTTCTCCTACATCATACAGGAGCTTTTGCACGAGCATACGGAAGATCACGACAAGGCTGCATACGTGAATGTCATCGTAGATACCATCATCTCTACAGGACGTGCTGACGATTTCATTGTAGCCATTGCCAATGTGATACAAAGACTCGCCATCGACCAGCTTCATATACTCGGCGACATATACGATCGCGGACCAGGAGCACACATCATTCTCGACAAGATGCGCCACTATCATAGCTGGGATATTCAATGGGGCAACCACGACGTACTCTGGATGGGAGCCGCTGCCGGTAATGATGCCTGTATCTGCAATGTCATCCGACTGTCGCTGCGCTATGCCAACCTCGCCACCCTGGAGGAGGGTTACGGCATCAACCTCATTCCATTGGCAACCTTTGCGATGGATACCTACGGCAATGATCCTTGCGAAGAATTCCAGCCAAAGATGACGGGTGGTGCAGCCGCTATGGATGACAAGACCAAGCGACTCACATCTCTGATGCACAAGGCTATTGCCGTGATACAATTCAAGATAGAAGGTCAGCTCATTGCCAAGCATCCAGAATGGAAAATGGATGGCAGACGGCTCTTTGAGTACGTAAACTACGAAAAGGGAACCGTAGAGATTGATGGCAAGGAATACGAAATGTCCACATGCCACTTTCCTACCATCGACCCGGAGAATCCGAACAAGCTCAGCGAGGAAGAAGAAATCCTGATGCAGAAGCTGCACCATTCATTTATGGTATGCGAGAAACTGCACAAGCATATCAGAACCATGCTGCAGCATGGCTGCATGTATGCCATCTTCAACAACAACCTGCTCTTCCATGCTTCCTGTCCACTCAACGAAGACGGAACATTGAAAGAGGTAGAGATTTGTCCTGGAGAAAAGTATAGCGGCAAGGAACTGATGCATCATACCGGAATGCAGATTCGCACGGCATTCCAGCAGGATTCCGACCCAGACGAGAAACAGTATGCCATCGATTACTTCCTCTATCTCTGGTGTGGTCCAGACAGTCCACTCTTCGATAAGAGCAAGATGGCAACCTTCGAGCGATATTTTATCGCCGACAAGGAGACCCACAAAGAGGAAAAGGGCTACTACTTCAAGCTGCGTGACGACGAGAAGGTGATAGACCATATCATGGATGCCTTCGGACTGAAGGGCGAGAATCGCCATATCATCAACGGGCACGTTCCGGTAAGAACCCTAAAGGGAGAGAATCCTATCAAGGCAAACGGAAAGCTGATGGTGATTGATGGTGGTTTCTCCAAAGCTTACCATAACGAGACGGGTATAGCAGGTTATACCCTGGTTTATCACTCTCGCGGTTTCCAGCTCGTACAGCACGAACCTTTCACAAGTGCCGAGGATGCCATCACACGCGGTACCGACATCAAGAGTACCACCCAGATTGTAGAAATGAGCAATCGAAGAATGCTCGTAGCAGATACAGATATCGGTCAGGATTTACGCAAGCAGATAGAAGATCTCCAGGAACTTCTCTATGCTTACCGACACGGCTACATCAAGGAAACAGAAAGAAAGAAGTAAAGACAAACAGGATGGTATCAGCAAGTACCTGCCCCAAAAATAATGTTCGCAAGTATGAGAATCTCAAATCCATACTTGCGAACATAACTTTCATCAGAATACTTTAAAACTTATCTTTTAGACAAGGAAATCTTCTTGCTCACCTTAAATCTATCAAATCCCTCACCATACACACCGATTACAGAACTCTGACTCACAAATGCTGTAGGATCGATCTCATCAATCAGGCGGAATATCTTCTGCGATTCTCTCTGTCTAGCCAGCACAAAGAGCATGTGAACATCCTTGCCGCTATAGCAACCATGACCATCCATTACCGTACATCCACGTTCGGCGGTCGTATTGATGGCAGCACTCAGCTCCAGATACTTGTCAGAAATGATAAAGAACTGTACCGAGCGGCGCATGGCGTTGACAACATGATCAACTGTAAGCGACACGACGAACAGGCACACATAACCATAAATTACCATTTCCCAGGAGCGAAGCACAAGATAAGAACTGGTAATGATGAGCAAGTCGCAAACCATGATGGCATGTCCCAGAGAAATGTTATAGTACTTATTGATCATTGCAGCCACCGTATCACTGCCTCCGGTAGAACCATTACATCCAAGACCCAATCCAGCACTGCTTCCCATAAAGAAGGCACCGATGACTGTCGCCATAAAAGGCTGATCGTGAAGCAAAGGAGTCATACCTACCGTATGAATCTCTATGAAGCGAGTCACCGCAGTAAAGATAGCTACACCATAAATCGTCTTGGCACAGAATTTCCAACCCAGGATACGGAATGCAATCAACAGCAAAAATACGTTGAGCGCCAGATAAGTGACCGAGGCAGGAATGCCAAATCCCCAGCAGAAGATAGAGGCGATACCGCCTACTCCACCCATCGTGATATGATTAGGGAGGAGGAATAAATTGAGTCCGATACTACCTTCTATCATTGCCAGACCGATAATGATGTAGTCGCGCAACTCATGCATTTTTGTTTTTCTCGTCATTTGTTGTTTTTTTAAAAATCATGATTATTCATACCATAAACGTGAAGCCCAACAGGTTTCGGGGTGCAAAGTTACTAGAAATCTTGTTAAAATCAAAGTAGAATCTGCTAAAAAATAGTCTAAAATGAAAAAAAAAGCTATTTTATGCCGACATTTCAAAAAATATTCATACTTTTGTACTGATCTATAAAGACAACGGAAGCAATATCTATTCAAGAATAGTATAAAGAAGAACGATTATAAACATCTTGTCTATGGCAGAAAAAAGCATTAACATCGCATCATGGCCTTGCCTCAGCAATGGCCTTCACTACAATTGGCTAGTAGATTACGCTGCTTTCAGCGCATTCGGCACCTTCGAGCTTTCAGCAGAAGAATGGGAAAAGCGCGACCTCATCGTCAACTTCAAGGGTAACTCGGAACTCACTACCGAGATAGACCACCAGCAAGCTGTCGATAAGGCCATCGACTTGGTGTCTTCTTTCCTAAAAGCGGTATTCTCTGAAAAAGAGGGAGCCACAAACTCACTCCCTACCCTTTCACAACTCACTCTGGTCTGCCTACCAGCCTCAACCCGAAAGCATACTGAGCGCAGATTCCGCAAGTTCAGCGAACAGGTATGTGCGGCAACAGGTATGCAGAATGCCTACAACGCATTCAGTTTCACAACTACAAAAGATGAGGATGGAGATGAAGTGGATACACTTCATATAGACGAAACTTTCTTCCAGAGAAAACAAGTGATCCTCTTCGATGACATTATTGCATCAGGAGGATCAATTGTTCGATTTGCTGAAAAACTAGAAAAATCAGGGGCTAAAGTTATTGCCGCACTCGCCCTGGGAAAGAAAATCCCAGACGGATACGACAATAACGAATAGCGATTACTAGAAATGGAATCTCACATCCACACCACATTGGAAAGGATTGCCTCGCTGGGCAAAATATTCTTTCGTACCTGTAGCTGAATTATCTACCGCAAAGGTATTATAATTGGTGTCTGTGAGATTTCTACCCCAGAAACTTACATTGAAAGCCTTGAAATTCAAATCAACATGTGCTCCCAAAACCGCATACAGCTTTTGGGAGTAAGTATTTGCATTGTCCCAATAGGTCTTGCCTTGTACATTCACGTTTGCACCGAGGGTCAACCAGTCGGTGAGACGATAGTCTGCCATCGCAGCCATTGTATGCTGTGGCACGTAAGGAACGTATTTGCCCTTATAGTCCACGGCATCCTCGCCTTCTCCATCCACATACTTATCAAACTTGCTGCGAGTATAACCATAACTCATTGCCCAATCAAATTTTCCATCGAAAAGCTGTCCTCTCAAAGCTGCTTCAATACCACAACTGTGACTCTTTCCGGCATTCACCATCATACGTCCGAAGCCATAATTGCCCGCCATGACAGAGAGCTGCTGGTTGGTCACCTTCATATAGAAAGCACTCAAGTCAAAATGCAGCATGTGATCGAAGAGATTCAGATGAGCACCAGCCTCATAATTCCAGGAAGTCTCCGGCTTGTAGGCGATGGTCTTGTCAATACGCTGGTAATCCTCCTCGGTATGCGTTACATGATAATCCCCACGCATTGCCTGATTACGATTGGCATTCAGTTCGGTCTGTAGCACATCGCTGAACATCTGGATATTATATCCACCTGCACGATAGCCCTTGCTTACAGTAGCATACACATTACTGCCCAGCTCATCAATCTTCAGATTAAGTCCGAATTTCGGTAAAAGCTGGCCATAATCGTCACTCACCTCGTGATCCTGCGAAGAATCCAAGACATTGGTAGCCAACTTTCCCATTACATTGGCAGTCATCTGCATATAGGCACTGGCATCATAATGGATGGCAGTATGCATCAAGTCATAGCGCAAGCCCAAGGTGGCAGTAAGGCGATCGGTGATATTGAAGTTGCTCTCATGAAAGAATCCCAGGTTCCACTGGGGTGTATGATACAATCCCGGTGCACCCATATTCACCTTCATGGATACGCCTCCAGCCTTCTCTATAGCCTTGGCAGCTGCAGCCTTGGCAGCCTTTTCCGGCATACCCTGTGCCATCATTCTCTGTGCCATCATATTGACCATCGCATTATACATCTGCTTCTGGATAGCATTGCCGATAGGCTGGGTCATATCCTCATTGAAGAAGACCGGTCCATTGGTCTTCAGCCACTGATAAGAGAAGAAGCCACCGGCGGTCCAATTCCAGAAACCGCCCACAGCGCGATTACTCTTCAAGGTAAATTCCTGGGTAAGCGAGTTCTGGAGCTGCTCCTGCAGGATGCTCATATAATCGGCAGGAAGATAATCCGAATCCATATTCATCTTATCCTTCAGATACTGATAGCTTGTGGTAGAAGCAAAGCTATAATCAGTTCCTATATGATTCACGGTAACACCCGAGATAAAGGAATGACGCAAATAGGTTCCGTCGAAGGTGGTGGAAGGAAGCGCAGCCTTGCCTGTCTCCAAATCCAGCTTGCCATAAGGGAAACCATTCTGGTCAACATACTGATAGTTGGCGAGAATATCTACGTTCCATCCTCTGTTGAGCTTTGCCTTCAGCACAATCTTTCCTCCAGCCTCATCATACTTGTCGGCTCTGTTGCCGGTATTCGTATTTCTGAAGAATCCCTTCTGTGCATCATTGAAGGCTGCTACCGTAAACGCCAGATGGTCATTGATACGATGATAATGAGCCAGCTCTACATTGCGATAATATCGGGAACCATAACTCAACTTCAAATCAGTACCCTCATACTCAAACGGATTGCGGGAATAGATACGCACCAGTCCGCCCTCTGTGTTCTGGCCATAGAGAGTTGCCTGAGGACCACGCAGGATATCAATACGGGAAGTCTGATAATGATGAAGATTGAAGGCAGACTTGCTCATCACCGGGATGCCATCCAGATAGATACCTACCGCAGGACTGTTCACCCTACTGCCAATGCCACGCACATACATAGCACTGGAAAGACGGCTGCCATAGTTAGGCATTACAAAATTAGGGATATAACTAGAAAGCTCTCGCAAATCGCGGGTGCCTAGTTTCTGTATCTGAAATCCACCGACAGAAGTACTGCTGAGTGACTGCTGGCGAAGGCGGAATGCCTCTTTAGGTTGTGAAACCACAACCACCTCGTCGATATCAAACACCTTACTGCTATCGGTGAATACTTTGAAATTCGTGTTATCTACTCTTTCATTAACAAGGGACAGGACATTGCTTGTGCCAGCCCACAAAGAGATTGGCGCAACAGAGGAAGCCAGCGCCAATGCAATCATTTTCTTATTTATTATATCCTTTTTCATAACGGGTGCAAAGGTACAGCTTTTTCCTGACACCCAAAATCCTTATTTATTAGGAATTCCTCCTGCGATAGGACTTGACGGCAAACCAAATGTATGCCACCAGCAGGATGTAGCCTATATAATATAAGGTGGAAACACTGAAAATGATATAATCGAGTGCACATACACCTGCCAGACCGCCCAGATACAACAGGGCTTCACCAAACGGAAGACGATGATAAACTTCATCGACACATGCCAGTCCCACAATGAGAATACTCCATACCAAGGCAAGAAATACTCCCAACATCTTAGGTACCGCAAAAGGATTCAATGACGGATGGAAATAGAACTGTCGCCACATCTCTGGTTCAAAAGTCTGAATCCAGGCATAAAAGGCTGCCGAGATGGATACCAGAAGCACAAGAGCAAGAGGATACGGCGAATCAATATCATTGAAATGCACAATCTTGGCATTGCTATGAAATACCTTTCTTACCAGATAAGCCAAAGTGATGACTACGATGACCACCAGGAATATGAGCAGGTGGACATTGCTGAAAGTCATGATGAATTCTGAGATAGGATCATCCGGTACTACCTGAGGAAGCAATCTCGATTCCCTACTCCATCCAAACCTGTTATCTTCAGTGGCAAGCTGCACCCATACAGAGTCTATGCTGTCTTGTGGCACCATACGGATATCTGTCACAACCAGAAGCTGGTTCTTTTTGACAGAGAATGAATCTACCGAAAGACCACTCACCAATTCTTCTGGTTGCTGTCGCATCAAATGGATAGAATCCTTAAACACCATAAAGTTATATTTGTTGGTGTAATGGTGGGTGGTAGAGAATGAGATAGAATCCAACTGCCGGTCACTGTACTCCAGCATGGCTGCATGCTGCTGATGGGAGTTATGACGATGATAGCAGCTGTTGAGCATCAAACAGATGCCCAACATACATACCATCATTTTTATCATCAGTTTTATTCTCATTCTTCATTTTGGGTTGCAAAACCCGTTTGGTTTTTATTTTGTGCTATAGACATTCATCTGGCACTCTGCACAGTTGAATTCCAATCGGAATCTTCTGCCATCGCCCAACTCCAGGAACAGAGGCTCCTTCCATTGCGGCTTCTTGCCTCCTCGTTTTACACAATAGCCCAAAGAGTAACGGATGCAATGGCGGCACTGCATGATGAGGGATTCTCCCTTAGGTTGCTCAACCTCAAATGCAGGTTCAATATGCTTCATACCATGCGTCTTGTAGAAATGCTCAGCACTGCAATTTGCGATATTATAGAGATATGGCCATTTGCCATAGGTAGGCTGCCATACAAACTTCTCCGGGTTCAACTCGTGCTCACCAGCCTGATTCAGCTGATAAGGTGCAGAGAATATTTCTTCCACCACGCCTTTCACCAAGGATCTATCTACAATATTCTGAATTCCTTCTGTCGCCGTCTCGATCAAATCTCTACGAATCTCAGACAATACACTATTTGGAATGAAATAATTCTCAAGATCTCCCGCAAGAACAACTTCATCACACTTAAATATCGTATTACCCATCTTGCTCAACTGCTGTCTGATGTTATCACCCTGCGGACGCCTTGCCAATTCCAACGGTGCTTCAAAGTCATAAGAATACTCGTCAATCTTGTAAAAGAGATGCTTCTCCAAGAAGCCTTCTGTAGTCATTGCGTCTAATTGAGGAACATTAACCGAAGCACCAATCTCAATCAACACCTGCTGAAGAGCACCGCATTCTGAATACTGAGGCGTAACTCTGATGTGGAGAGGTATCTTGCGGCTCGCAGTTTTCTTTGATAGAATATTCTCGAAAGCCTGGTCATTATTACGATAGAGAGCCATGCCTGGGCGCAGATGCTCCGGCATACGAAGCGGATAGAGACGGTTACCTTCCACACGGTTTACGCGGAATCCCTCCAGCTCTTTCTCGTCGTTGATAAAGCAGAGACCATCACCATTGGCAAAGCTTGCCACTGTCGCCACGTTGAAGGAAACATTGCCTCTTATCTCCTTGACCTTACCAACATACTCGCCCATCGCCTTCGGTGTATCAAAAGAAGCGATGTCCGGCTGTCGCCCATTGAGGAAATAGTTGGTAAATCCTCTGTTGAATGTCTTTTTCAAGTTAGGCTGGAACGTATGGATAGCACGACCAAATGATGCTCTACAATACTTATCCGGATTGGCAGCAACAATCTCATCTAGTTTCCGACTATAGGCAGCTACAACATTCTTCACATAGTTTACATCCTTCAAGCGTCCTTCAATCTTGAAAGAAGTTGCACCCGCATCAGCAAGTTCCTGCAGATGATCTATCTGGCAGAGATCCTTCAAAGACAACAGATGACGCTCATGCTCTATTTCCTTCTCATTGGAATCTATGAGATTGAATTTCATTCTGCAGAACTGAGCACACTCACCACGGTTTGCAGAACGGCCGAAACATTTTTCCGAAGCATAGCATACACCCGAATAACTAACACAAAGCGCACCATGTACAAAGACCTCCAACTGCGTAGAAGGATTTTTCCTGTGGATTTCCCTGATTTCATCAAGAGAAAGTTCACGGGCAAGGACCACTCTATCGAATCCAAGTGTTGACAGCCAGGCAACCTTGTCTGCAGAACGTGCATCACACTGCGTGCTGGAATGCAACTCGCGATGCCATAGTTGATTGGCTCTTACATCCCAGAGAACACCCATATCCTGCAACAGGAGTGCATCCACTCCAATACGGTCCAACTCGGCAATCATCTTCAGCGTATCCTCCATCTCATTTTCATAGATGATGGTATTCACCGTCACGTGAACCTTGGCACGAAACTGATGGGCATAATCACAGAGTTTCTTAATATCCTCCAGCGAGTTGGCAGCAGCAGCGCGGGCTCCAAAACGTGGAGCACCTATATACACCGCATCGGCACCATGATCGATAGCAGCGATACCACACTCCAGATTCTTGGCTGGGGCAAGAAGCTCTAGCTCCGTCAAGTGTATTTCTTTTTTCTTCTTTGCTTCAATATCATTCATTTCCTAACCTATCTTAGTTCTTTTTACGACTCCAATTTTATTGAATATCCTCAATGTTATAAGGAGTTTCCTGATAAACGTAATAGTTGATCCAGTTACTGTAGAACAGGTTGGCATGGGCACGCCATGTTACCAAAGGTGCCTCATTCGGATCGTCATGGAAGTAATAGTTCTCAGGCAATTCTACGTCGTCTCGCTTGCCCATGTCTCTTTTATACTCCTTATCGAGCGTGTTAGGCGCATATTCCAGATGACCTGTCACGAAGAATTCGCGTCCACCCCTCGCCATTACGATACTCACGCCACTCTCTGCAGATTCTGCGATAATATCCAGTCCCGGCACTTTTTCGATGTCTTCCCTGCGCACCTCTGTATGGCGACTGTGTGGCATATTGAAGATGTCATCAAAACCACGGAAGATAGGGAGTGACGGATCAAGCGGTTTCTGAGGAAAGATACCAAACTTCTTTTTATCAAGCTGATATTTTGGAACACCATAAAAGTGATAGAGTCCAGCCTGCGCGCCCCAGCAGATATACAGCGTAGAGGTAACGTGGGTACGTGCCCAATTGAATATCTCCTGGATTTCCGGCCAATACTCCACCTCCTCATATTCCATCGTCTCTATAGGAGCACCCGTCACTATCATACCGTCAAACTTCTGCTTTGACAGTTCTGCAAAGTCCTTATAGAACATCATCATGTGTTCTATCGGCGTATTCTTTGGAGTATGGCTCTTCAACTTCATGAAGTAAACCTCCAACTGCAGAGGCGTATTGGAGAGCAATCTCACCAAATCAGTTTCTGTCGTGATCTTAAGCGGCATCAGGTTGAGCACACAAATCTTCAGCGGTCTGATTTCCTGATTATGTGCACGACTCTCATCCATCACGAAAATATTCTCATGCTTCAGCAGCTCAATAGCTGGAAGTTTATCCGGTAATCTTAACGGCATCTTATCTTGTTCCTTTCTTCTTTAAAAACATTATATATATCCCCTTTTCTGCAAAAGCGGACAATTTACTTATTCCGTGCAAAGTTACGTTTTTATTTTGAAATATCAAAAGAAAAAAGAAAGAAAAATAAACTCATATAGGAAAAATATCTTCTGTAATAAAAACAAAAAAGGCCGCATACCCTTTGATAAGAGTATTGCGACCTTATTGTATTTATGCGAGTCTCCAAGAGAACGCTAGTCTGAATGCCTATGCAACCAGATTAGTCCTTGAAGAAATCCTTAACAGCCTCGTTTGGTACCATCTTCTCATCGAAAACGTAAGCACCAGTCTTAGGGCTCTTAACCATCTTGATAACCTTTGTGTATGCGCGACCATCCATGTTACCTTCGTGGAGGGTAGCGACCGCTTTCTTTGCCATAGTCTATTAAAATTGATAAAATTGTTTATAAACTTGTAAGCGAGCTTACTTAATCTCCTTGTGAAGAGTCATCTTCTTAAGGATTGGGTTGTACTTCATCAACTCAAGACGCTCAGGAGTGTTCTTACGATTCTTTGTAGTCACGTAACGGCTTGTACCTGGCATACCACTGTTCTTATGCTCAGTGCACTCGAGGATAACTTGTACTCTATTACCTTTTGCTTTCTTTGCCATGATATTTATTCTCCTATAACTTTAATGTCCTTCCAATCTACGTAGCCCTTCTTTACTGCCTGATTCAAAGCAGCATCGAGACCTACCTTGTTAATAAGACGAAGACCAGCAGCACTGATCTTGAGGCTGATCCAGCAACCCTCTTCTACATAGTAGAATTTCTTGCTGAAGAGGTTAACGTCAAAGCTTCTCTTTGTACGGTGCTTTGAGTGAGACACATTGCAACCTAACTGTGCCTTCTTACCTGTAATTTGACAAATTTTAGACATTTCTATCTTTAATTTTGTAATTCGTTAATTGATACCTATTCCAAACAGAGTGCAAAATTACAAAATAATTCGGTAATAACAAAATAATCCCTAAAAGAACGCTGTCTTTTAAGGATTATTAATACTTTATGGTTCTAAATTAGCATTTTATGCCTCTTTTTTCAAATCTTCAGCATGTTCTTTCAGGAAATCGAGCATACCCTTAAGCGCTGTATTTGTGGCAATTGCAAGATTGATATCGCGACCGAAATCCTCCGTGAGTTTCACCACACGAACATCATCCTTGCTACCAAATCCTACGAAGATTGTACCCACTGGCGCAGATGGAGTACCACCTGTAGGTCCCGATACACCTGTTGCCGAAATCGCGAAATCTACATTCAGGGCTTTGATGGCACCAAGCACCATCTCCTTAGCTACTTCCTCGCAGAAGGCAGTCTTCTCCTCCAGAAGCTCATGGCTCACTCCGAGAAGATTCTCTTTTACCTCATTGGTGTAACTTACCACACCGCCCTTGAAGTAATTGCTGGCACCTGGCACAGAGATAAGCGCTTCGGCGATACGACCGCCTGTGCAGCTCTCGGCTGTGCCCACTGTCTTGTCACTATTGTAGAGCATCTCCTGGATGCCCTTGCTTAATATCTTTGTTTCAAATTCCATAAGAATTCCTGTTTACTTAAATGTTACTTTACTATATGCAGGCAGATCGATGGTGGCAAAATCGCCATCACGATACTTGAATGTACCTACACAACCAATCATAGCCGCATTGTCTGTGGTATAGCTGAACTTTGGTATGTAGATGGTCCAGCCAAAACGCTTGGCATGATCACGGAAGGCATTGCGGAGACCATTGTTGGCACTCACACCACCAGCCACAGCCACATGCTTGATTCCTGTCTGTTTCACTGCCATACGCAATTTCTTCATCAGGATATCCACGATGGTGAACTCGATGCTCGCAGCCAAGTCAAACTTGTTCTTCTCCACAAAATCCGGATCAGCAGCTACCCACTTGCGCAAACTGTAGAGGAAACTGGTCTTGAAGCCAGAGAAGCTATAGTTCAGTCCAGGGATGTGTGGCTCAGCAAAGCTGAAAGCCTTCGGATTACCCTGGCGGGCATACTTATCTACAACAGGACCACCTGGGTAGCCCCACTCCAACACCTTGGCACACTTATCTATCGCCTCACCGGCAGCATCATCGATAGTCTGACCGAGAACCTCCATATCGTTGTAGGCATTCACCTTCACTATCTGCGAGTTTCCACCGCTCACAAGAAGACAGATAAATGGGAATGGAGGTGCACTCTGGTCATCATCGCTTTCCTTGATGAAATGAGCCATCACATGACCCTGCAAGTGATTGACATCAATCATCGGGATGTTGAGCGAACGGGCAAAGCCCTTGGCAAAACTCACACCCACGAGCAGAGAACCCATCAAGCCCGGTCCACGGGTGAAGGCAACGGCTGACAGATCTTCCTTTCTGATGCCCGCACGGGCGATAGCCTGATCTACCACAGGCACCACATTCTGCTGATGAGCTCGGGAAGCGAGCTCAGGCACCACGCCACCATAGGCACGGTGCACTTCCTGAGAAGCAGTCACGTTACTCAGCAGCACTCCATTCTTGAGCACTGCGGCTGAGGTATCGTCGCAGCTGCTCTCTATACCTAATATATATATATCCTTTTTTTCTTCCATAATTACTAAGGGCTAAGCCCATATATATTAATGTGTAAGAATCTCCACACCCGTCTCAGTCATCACGAGTGTATGCTCCCACTGAGCAGATGGCTTTTCGTCACCGGTAATTACCTCCCATCCGTATGGATCATCGGCATCGATGAACACCTGCCAGGTTCCCATATTGATCATTGGCTCGATAGTAAACACCATACCAGGCACGAGCAACATACCAGTTCCTCTATGACCATAATGAAGAACCTCAGGCTCTTCATGGAACTGACAGCCTACTCCATGACCACAGAGGTCACGGACAACACCATAACCATACTTCTTGCAATGCTTTTCGATGGCATGACCGATATCGCCCACAAAAGAGTAAGGCTTAGCCGCCTCCATACCTATCTCAAGACACTCCTTGGCAACACGAACCAACTGCTCCTTTTCCGGAGTTGTCTTGCCGCCAACGATGAACATACGGCTGGCATCTGCATAGTAACCATCCACGATGGTAGTCATATCCACATTGACAATGTCACCCTCTTCGAGAACATCCTCTTCCTTAGGAATACCATGACATACCACTTCATTGATGGATGTACATACGCTCTTAGGGTAGCCCTCATAGTTGAGGCAGGCAGGAATCGCATTATGATCCTTGCAATACTGCATACAGAGGTCATCGATCTGCTGAGTATTGATACCCGGACGGATCATCTCGGCAACAGCATCGAGACAGCCTGTATTTACAACACCACTCTTGCGGATGCCTTCTATTTGTTCTGGAGTCTTAATCAAGTTGCGGGTAGGCACGAGCTTACCCTTATTTTCCCAAAACATCACCTGCTTGTCGAGCTCTGTAACAGGCTGACCAGGCAGACAATGCCATCTTTTCTTCTTAACCATTGTCTAATTATTTAATATTTGCGACTGCAAAAGTACATTATTTCTTGCAGAATGCAAAATAAAATGGCAATTATTTGCAGTTGGACTGTAAATAATCACCATAAATCATTACTTCAAATAATCGTAGATTTTATCGCACCAGTCTTCTCCGTTCTGCGGACAATAGGTAAAGAGCCCTACCTCAGAAGCCGCACAGCAGTTACGGGCGCCGTCATCAATAAAGAGACATTCCTCCGGCAACGCCTTTTCCTGAGCCATCACGTAACGGAAGAAATTCTCGTCCGGCTTCATATATTTCACCTCATAGCTGCGATACATGGCATCGAAATAATCACCGATAGGGTGACCGTCGCCAGAGAAATCCGCACTATCCGTCCAAGCCGATACGTATGGATTGGTATTGCTGAGCAAGACCACGCGATATCCCTGCTTCTTGAGATTTCTGATGGTCATCAACTTGCGGGCAGGCACCTCCTTCATATAGCCCAGCCAGCAATGCTGCAGCTCCTCAAAGCTCACCTCTCGACCCACCTTCTCGCTTACCTGACGGCGATACTCCTCCTCGGAAAGCTTTCCTTCTTCCAGATCGCCATTCAAGCCCGACTGCTTATAAGGATCCATCTTCTCGGCAAACTCCTTCATACCTAACTCAACAAAGCGTTTGCCTGCCTCATTCTCGTCGAGGGTGATCACGACACCACCCATATCAAAAATAACTGTTTTGATCATATTATCCTATTTACTAATACCTTTTTTATCCGTTTAAAACAAATCTAATTTGTTTTTTCTGGCTTCTTCCAGCGAGGCAATCTTCGCCTGCTGTTCGTGATACTCATTGCGCAAGCGTTCGTATCGCTCATCAAGTTCAGCTACAAACTTAGGGCATTCTGTCTCATTGAGGAATCGGGCACAGATACCGGCATTCAACGAAGCATCCTTCACCCAGATAACCGGTCCATCATACACCGGTGCGATCTTCAATGCCACATGCAATTCGCTCGTGGTAGCGCCTCCCACCATGATCGGGATACGCAAGCCTGCCTTCTGCATCTCCTGGGCAGTGTGAACCATCTCTTCCAGTGATGGAGTAATCAAGCCGCTCAAGCCGATGGCATCCACCTTCTCTTCTATCGCCTTTTTCACAATCTGCTCGGCAGGTACCATCACGCCCAGGTCAATGATATCATAGTTGTTGCACGACATCACCACACACACGATATTCTTACCGATATCATGCACATCTCCCTTTACGGTCGCCATCAGAATCTTTCCGGCAGAGGTACTTCCACCCTGCTTCTCTGCTTCGATATGAGGCTGGAGGATGGAAACGGCAGCCTTCATGGTTCGTGCCGTCTTCACCACCTGCGGCAAGAACATTTCGCCCTTACCGAAGAGCTCACCCACCAGGTTCATACCATCCATCAGCGGTCCCTCGATGACGTTCACGGCATGCGGATACTTCTGCAATGCCTCATCTATATCAGGTTGCAGGAACTCGGTGATACCCTTCTGCAGGGCATACTTCAATCTTTCCTCCACAGCCTGCTTACGCCACTCTGGTGCAGCAGGCTTCGGAGCAGGCGCACCGCCTGCCTTGGCTGCAGCCTTTGCCGCATCAGCCTTCGCCTTGATTTCGGCAGCCAGTTCGATGAGATCATCGGCAGCACCCTTTCTTCTGTTCAATACCACATCCTCGATGAGTTCGAGCTGTTCTTTAGGAATTTTATTATAATCCATTCTTGCCTTGGCATTTACGATACCAAAGTCCATACCCACCTTCTGGGCATGATGCAGGAATACACAATGAATCGCTTCGCGGATATACGAATTGCCGCGGAACGAGAACGAGAGGTTGCTGACTCCACCACTGACATGTGCTCCAGGCAGATTCTGATGAATCCACTCGGTGGCACGGATGAATTCCACGGCATAATTATCATGCTCCTCCATACCCGTAGCGATGGCAAGCACATTCGGGTCGAAGATGATATCGAGCGGATTCATCCCCAGTTTATCTACCAGGAGATGATAGGCACGCTCGGCAATCTCGATACGTCGCTCATAGGTAGTGGCCTGTCCCACTTCATCGAAGCACATCACCACGACGGCGGCACCATAGCGCATCACATCACGTGCATGAGAGAGGAAAACTTCTTCACCCTCCTTCAGGGAGATGGAATTCACGATACACTTACCCTGACAGCACTTCAGTCCGGCAAGAATCACATCCCACTTCGAGGAGTCTATCATCACAGGCACCTTGGCAATCTCTGGTTCTGCCGCTATCATATTGAGGAAGTTCACCATTTCTGCCTTGGCATCCAGCAGTCCGTCGTCCATATTGACGTCTACCACGGCAGCTCCGTCAGCCACCTGCTTGCGTGCGATACCGATGGCTTCCTCATAACCTTTTTCATTAATCAAACGCAGGAACTTCCTGCTACCAGCCACGTTACAGCGCTCACCCACGTTCACGAACCTGCTGGCGTCCACCGGCAGATGAACGGAGTCATCCACCTGCAGCAAGTCCAAACCAGAGAGCCACATATACTTAGGCTTCTCCACCACCTGATGCGGTTTCTTTCCCTCAGCACTTCTGGCATAATGGGCGATGAATTCAGGACTGGTTCCACAGCAGCCACCGATGATATTGACGATACCCTCATCGATAAACTCGGCAATCTGGGGAGCCATCGACTCTGCCGTCTCGTCATATTGTCCCATCTCGTTAGGCAATCCTGCATTAGGATGGGCACTAATATAATAAGGTGCAACCTTTGCCAGATGCTCGATGAACGGTTTCATCTGAGGAGCACCGAAGGCACAGTTCATACCAACCGAGAAAATAGGATAAGGAGAGAGCGAAGCCAGGAAAGCATCCACGGTCTGACCGCTCAGAGTTCTGCCAGCCAGATCACTCACCGTAAGACTAATCATAATAGGCACCTCCACCCCATGCTTCTTCATCATGGTGATGGCAGCATCAATCATAGCCTTGCAGTTGAGCGTATCGAAGATGGTCTCGATGAGGATGACATCAGCACCACCTTCGATGAGACCATCCACCTGTTCGCAGACATCGGTGAAAAGTTCATCATACGTAATCTCTCGGGCGGCAGGATCACTGACGTCCGGACTCATGGAACAAGTTTTATTGGTAGGTCCCACATCTCCTGCTACGAAACGTGGTTTATCGGGTGTAGAAAACTTATCACATTCGATACGCGCCAAGCGGGCGCCTTCGAAAGCCATCTCCCTAGCACAGTCTTCCAGGTGATAATCAGCCTGCGAGATGCGCTGACACGAGAAGGTGTTCGCCGTAATGATGTCGGCACCCGCCTCCAGGTAACGTCGGTAAATATCAGAGATAACATCAGGGCGAGTGATGTTGAGCATATCGTTGTTGCCCTTCATCATTCCCGGCACATCGCGGAAGCGATCGCCTCTGAAGTCTTCTTCTGTAAGATTATACTTCTGAATCTCAGTACCCATGGCACCATCCAGAATCAGAATCTTCTTTTCACATTGAGCTTTGAACTTTGAACTTTGAACTTTATGATTTGTCATATTATCCTAAAAACTTAAATAATTAAGAGTATTTAAACATCGAGAAAAGAACCGCCCGAAATGACTAACATCATTAAAAGATGCATTTCATAAAGTTCAACGTTCAAATCTCAACGTTCAAAGTCTTAAAAGTGCTTAATGGCTCTATCCATCTCTCTTCTATCCTCTTTCTCCTTCAGGGTCTGACGCTTGTCATACTCCTTCTTACCCTTGCAGAGGGCGATATCCACCTTGGCACGTCCATTGTCGTCAATGAAGACAAGTGTAGGCACGATGGTAAAGCCCGGCTGCTTGCTATCCTCTTCCAAACGGCGCAATTCGCGCTTGGTGAGAAGGAGCTTGCGGTCGCGGCGAGCCTCATGATTGGAAAAAGAGCCATAGAAATAAGGCGAGATATTCATACCCTTTACCCAAAGTTCACCCTGATAGAAATCGCAGTAGCAATCTACCAGGGATGCCTTACCGCCACGGATCGACTTGATCTCGGTACCGGTAAGTACGATACCAGCGGTGTAAGTATCAACGAAGAAGTACTCGAACGATGCCTTCTTGTTGCGTATCTGTATCGGACTCTTCTTACGGAGTTCCTGATCTTTCTTGTTCATAATCCTAATACCTTAATATTATATAATAGTGACGAAGTTTTCGATATGCTCATCAATATAGAAAGCCACCTTGCTGGTCCATTCCTCTTCGTTCTCCACGAATTCATCATCGAAATCATCAAATTCAGGGAATTTCTCATAAAGCGCCATGAAGTCCTCGTCGCTCATATCCCCCTCGATGTCTTCATGATGACTCTTATAGAGGAAATGACTTTTCTTGATAAGCTTTGAAAGCTCCACAAGCCCCCAGTTACGGAACGCCTTGTCGGTAGGATTTTTCCAGAGGAAGGCACCATAGCCGTTATGGATGAGCTGAATCATACCGCCATCCATCATCTCCTCGTGCAGGGTATCCCACGCCAGGAGCGTAATCTGGTCGCTATTGAGCTCAGCCATGGTCTCAGCAGTGAGTTCGCCACCAATCGCCTCGCGGATTGCATCCACGAAAGCCTTCACAAATTCATCCATGCCTGCCTCCGCTGCCTGCTGAAGCACGGCGTCCTGTATCTTAACTTCAATCATAATCTTCAAAATTGCTATTTTCAGTTTGCAAAGATACATTAAAATAGGGACAAACCCAAGAAAAAATCTAAATATTAGGTTAAAGAGTTAAAAAGAATACTCTTTTTTGGGTATTTTACAGATATTTTTTGTACTTTTGTGGTCGGAAATCATGTCGTAAGACAGATGTTTCAGCAAACAAAGTGAAATTACTATAAGGATTTATACTTATATATATTCATTAATATAAAATTTAGCGAATATGATCTATTCTAAAGAAGTAGACAACATGTGCGTTGTCGCTAAGGGTCCTAACCACGGACCAGCTCCAATTCCTGAAGAGGGAAAATGGATTCAGGCAAAAGAGATCAAAGACATCTCTGGTTATACTCACGGTGTGGGTTGGTGTGCTCCTCAGCAGGGTGCTTGCAAGCTCTCTTTGAACATCAAGGAAGGCGTTATCCAGGAAGCTCTTGTTGAGACTATCGGTTGTACTGGTATGACTCACTCAGCTGCTATGGCTTCTGAGATTCTCCCAGGCAAGACTATTCTTGAGGCTTTGAACACTGACCTCGTTTGCGATGCTATCAATACAGCTATGCGCGAGCTCTTCCTCCAGATTGTTTACGGTCGTAGCCAGAGCGCTTTCTCTGAGGGCGGTCTCGTTATCGGTGCAGGTCTTGAGGACTTGGGTAAGGGTCTTCGTTCACAGACAGGTACTCTCTATGGTACTGTAGCTAAGGGTACACGTTACCTCGAGTTGACAGAGGGTTACATCACAAAGCAGTTCCTCGACAAGGACAGCCAGGTTTGTGGTTACGAGTATGTTCACCTCGGCAAGATGATGGAAGCTATCAAGAACGGTATGGACGCTAACGAGGCTGTCAAGAAGTTCACAGGTAGCTACGGTCGTACGACTGCTGAGCAGGGTGTTGTTAAAGCTATTGATCCACGTAAAGAATAATAAGGAGATACAGATATGATTAGAAAAGTAAGTTACGAAAGTCAGGAACGTCGCGAGAAGCAGGTTCTTGCTGCTCTTAATGCTAACGGTATTCAGAGCTTGGAAGAGGCTAATCAAATCTGCGAGGACGCAGGTGTTGACCCTTATCAGATGTGTGAAGATACTCAGCGTATCTGCTTCGAGAACGCTAAGTGGGCGTATGTAGCTGGTGCTGCTATCGCTATCAAGAAAGGTGTTAAGACTGCTGCTGATGCAGCTGAGGCTATCGGTATCGGTTTGCAGGCTTTCTGCATCCCTGGTTCTGTAGCTGACGACCGTAAGGTTGGTCTCGGTCACGGTAACTTGGCTGCTCGTTTGCTCCGTGAGGAGACTCAGTGCTTCGCTTTCTTGGCTGGTCACGAGTCTTTCGCTGCTGCTGAGGGTGCTATCAAGATTGCAGAGATGGCTAACAAGGTTCGCAAGAACCCATTGCGCGTTATCTTGAACGGTCTTGGTAAGGATGCTGCTCAGATCATCAGCCGCATCAACGGTTTCACATACGTTCAGACAAAGTTTGATTACTACACAGGTGAGTTGAAGGTTGTTAACCGCATCGCTTACAGCGACGGTCCACGTGCTAAGGTTAACTGCTACGGCGCTGACGACGTTCGCGAGGGTGTTGCTATCAACTGGAGCGAGGATGTAGACGTATCTATCACTGGTAACTCTACAAACCCTACACGTTTCCAGCACCCAGTAGCTGGTACATACAAGAAGGAGCGTGTGGCTGCTGGTAAGCCATACTTCTCAGTAGCTTCTGGTGGTGGTACAGGTCGTACATTGCACCCAGATAACATGGCTGCAGGTCCTGCTTCTTACGGTATGACTGATACAATGGGTCGTATGCACTCAGACGCTCAGTTCGCAGGTTCTTCTTCAGTTCCTGCTCACGTAGAGATGATGGGCTTCCTCGGTATGGGTAACAACCCTATGGTAGGTGCTACAGTAGCTATCGCTGTAGCTATCGACCTCGCTATCAACAAGAAGTAATTTCTTTGAGATAACAAAACAATAAGTATAAATGATCCCTGTAACTTGCTATAAGTTACAGGGATTTTCATATTCATACAAACGATATGGAAGAATATCAAGTCCTTATTTGAGTTACATGCAACAGCCCAATATTATGTAAGAAAAATTCTACTTTCTAATCTTTATACTTGACCCCACTTTAAAAAGGAGCATATTTTGAATCCAGTCTGACCAGTGTGGTCATTCTGAGTGAAACATAGCAATC
>NZ_JBBNGE010000054.1:0-21629 GCF_040095255.1 Segatella sinensis
AAGGATGAAGAAAATCAGCAAAATCAAGTTTATGCTTTATTAACGAGAAGTTTTCTATAGGGGTGCTGAGTAGTTACCTGCAAGTGATATATTCTTAATAATCCAAAGAAAGCCATGAAGAATCCAAGAAAAATCGATCTGATTGTGGTACATTGCAGTGCCACACGTGTTAACCAGGACTTCCCTATAGAAGCCCTGGAAGCCTGCCACAAGGCACGTGGTTTCCACTCCATCGGTTACCACTATTACATTACGAAGGATGGCATGGTCTATCCCTGCCGTCCAGAAACCGAGGTGGGGGCTCATGCCCGCCACTACAACGCCCATAGCATCGGAATCTGCTACGAAGGTGGTCTCGATGAGAAAGGCAAGCCTGCCGACACTCGCACTCCAGCCCAGAAGGATTCTCTGGAAGACCTCCTCTACAGTCTCGCCCTCGACTATCCCGATGCCGAGATCCTAGGTCATCGCGACCTCCCCTGGGTTCGCAAGAGCTGTCCTAGCTTTAATGTCAAGGAATGGCTGAAGGAAATCGACTTCCACATATAATTCCCCGTACTCTTCTCATACTTTCATTTTCACTCCCCAATCTTATGTCCCGCATAAGGTTGGGGATATAAGTTTCTTGAAGCATTTGGAATTAAAGCAGCCTTGATGCTGTCGTTAGCCAGAGTAAAGGCACAGACTATTTCATGAAAGAATCAAGCTCATTTTTTGTCGTAACACGATAAAGCGAGCAATTACTTTGCAAAAGGACTCTTTCCTCCATGCGCTTTCAAATTAGCAGTTGAACGAACCAATATTTTCTCCACATCAGCAAATGACATTCGCAAAGCCTTTCTTTGCGGATTACGTTCATTCTCCTCTGCCTCACGAACAAATCGTTCAGCGGTCTCACCTGTCAAAACAGGAATACTTCTTATCTCTAATGCCATAACCTTTCATTTTAAATGATTAATATTATGTTGCAAAATTATGCATTTTCTGCGAAACCACCAAGAAAATCACAAGAAATCTGCAAGTTATCAGCAAATTACCACGAAATCAACCGTAAACTATAAACTATTAACTGTAAACTATAAACTGCTATTCCCAGGCGGTCCCAGCCCGCAAAACCTGGCGAGACCTTTGATTGGTCCGCCAACCTTAGAACGTAGCGGTTCCGAGCACCGGAGGGCGGTTACATCCTCTCTCTTCGGGCAAGAGAGAGGCTTGGTGAGAGATGTGGAGCCTTCTTTAATGGTAAAGAAGGACGGGATGATTTTAGGAAAAAGACATTATCTATCCTTATACATATTCTCATAATACTTCTGATACTCCCCAGAAGTAACATGATCCATCCATTCCTGGTTATCGAGATACCACTTCACGGTTTCCTCGATACCCTCCTCAAACTGGAGAGATGGCTCCCAACCCAATTCCTTCTGTAACTTTCTAGAGTCGATGGCATACTAGCACATAACCCTATATCCACTTATCCAAATAACATTTAAAATCCTCTATACCTATAACCTCCACTTTAGGAAAAGGAATATTTTCCAGGACCTTAAAGTGCTTATCTTCTGTAACAATACACTTTGCATTTGCAGCAATGGCACAATCTACAAACTTATTGTCATCTTTATCTGCCTCAATTAAAGCAAAAGTATAATGAGGATCTTTGCGAATTACATTGGGTCTAGTCAATATAGCATTATAATGTAGGTTTATTGTATGGAGTACGTTCATGGAGATGCCGGAAACTCTCGATACGTTCTTCATTCAGGGTTCCTTCATTCCACATCCTATCTAATTCAGCATCAGCCATCTGAACAAAATAATCGGAAATTACCTTATTCAAATCTCGCAAAGCCTCAGGAGTCTTGATAAATGACAGCATATCGAGGATTTGCAATTGAGCTTGATTCATTGTTGCTACCTGTGCCATAATAATTCATTTTATTAATATCTAACCGCAAAAGTACACTTTTTCCTCGAAACCACCAAGAAAATCGAAAGAAATCTGCAACTCATCAACAAATTACCACAAAAATCTGTAAACAATAAACTATTAACTGTAAACTATAGCCTGCTATTCCCCGACGGTCCCATCCCGCACAATCTGGCGAGACCTTTGTAAGTATCTTAAACACCTAACGCTAAATACACCAGATAGAAAAATTATCATAAAAGGAATTATCCATTGTCATAAAAAGAGCTACATACATGGACTGGGAAAAGTCTAATAGTCTAGTTGGAGCACCAAAATGTTGCATGATAGACAACCATTCAATCAATTCACCATTCTTAGGAATTAGATTTTTCTCATAACTAGGAAATTTCCATTTAAACTCTTTGATCATTTCAGACTCGTAGATATAATAAAGAGCTTTGTCACGTGAAGGTGTTGGATGATGGTTTTCTATTACCTTTCAAGCGAAGTCCTTAACGACCATTCAGAATTAGCTTGTCCACGAAATATAAAATTAGACATAAATTTCTGATTTAACAGAAACAAATCATTCCACTCTTGTATCTTCGTTTCTATAAAAGCACGTTTTAATTCCATAATATAAGGAAGCCTATTATTAATAGTGTAAAAAGGATCTGACAACCTCCACTACATGATATTCAAATTCTGGATTTTTTGACTTCGCAATATTGATGGCAACACGTTCTGCTCCACCAATGTCAATATGAGATATAATATTAAAGACTTTTATCATATTTAATGTATTGCATTTATAGTTATAGCTTTTCCAGAATAATCAAATACCTCGCTTACGATATGTCGTAAAACAGGATGATTCAGTTTATACACCAAGGGATGTTCGTCCAACTTATTAGTTCCTTTTATATATGTAAGATGATCAGCATCATTAGTTATTGGTATCGCCATATAAAAAATTTCATTTACTGAGACGCCGTTATCCTCAGCAAATTTCAATTTCTGTTTGGTTGTCTTGCATTTTGTTCCTTTAAGAAATTCTACTTGATTATTCTGGCTTAATGAATCATATACAGTTTTCTCAATTCTAATTCTCAAAGCCGTTGCTACGGCATAAGGATCATATGATTTATCTCCACTAACGTATTTGTTCACTTCTTCTATGAGGACTTGTAAGAAAGGCATACCTTTCCCCCATGAAGTCTGCAAGTTTTGTTCATGCCTTGCAAGCAAATCTGCTTCAATATTCATTATAGATGGGTTATAATGCAAAAAACAGGCAGAAATATTATTATAAAGGACAGTATCAGCAGCATTGTTTTTATCCAACTTTTGACGTAAGGCTAAAAACGATGTCATTTGTGGCGTTGCCTTTGCTGAAATATCGCTTAAATACAAGACATTTAAAACTTTCTCACTAAAAACTGCACTACGAAAATGTGCTGGATCCAAGTGCGTAAATAGAACAACAAAAATATTAGCCTTGCTCTCTTTCATAAATTTAGAAAGAAAATATTGTGCTGCAATGTAGTTGGCATCGTCCAAATAATCAAAGACTTCATCTATGACCAGCAAATAGTTTTTGGTCTCATTTACAGAACGATAAAATTTCTTCAGTCTGCAATAAAAAGAAAGTAAGTCTCTTTGACCGTTAGATATAGAGTCAGCTAACGGATACTCCACAACAACCTTATTGCCCGTTTCTTGTGCTGCAATATTTCTACCAGTTGTGTCCAAGTATCTCAACTCTTGGTTAAATTGTTTCCACTCGTTATCAAACTTAGCCCTTTTTACTGCTTGATTATAAGCATCCCTATTGTGGTTATATAAGTGTAATAGCTGAAAGAAAAATAAGAAGTAGTCTAATTTTGTAAGATTAGGGTACACGTTCCCAATTAGAGAAACATATTGTGTATAGTAAGGTTCTTCTTCTATTTCTGAGAAATAAGAATTGTCTATCATTCTCCTCAATTGTTCTTTCGTACCATCTAAGCTATTAATATTGTCTATTACAGCGTTGACCATGTTCATTCGCATCTGAGCAGAATACTTGTTGAAAATGTCTCTCATGTTCCCGATACACTCAATAAAATGGGAGTCACCAAGGTTGTTGTTTATCGTTGTTATTAATTTTGAGTTCTTTCCAAATGAACTTTTTATATCGGTTGTATTTACCTTAATTTCATTTTTATTAGGAGTAGTTGCTTGCATTTCTATTTTTTCAATAGCCATTTGACCTATTGCATTCAACCCTCCACCCGGAATATAATAAGATTTGGTATCTGCGATTAGTGGACTATTAATGACATAAGGCGTAACTACCGATTTTATATTATTTACAGTATCATCACAGATCAAAGTGTTCCCATCTATAGTTATAGAGACCAGAGGGTGTAAGTTCTCGTCATAAGGATTATGCCTATGCTTTTCCTTTAGTTCAATACGCACATTCTCAACATATTGCAAAGCAACAGCTAAAGAAGACTTACCTGTACCATTAGGGGCAACCACTAAGTTGATTTTGTTCGACTTAATTGGAGTTTGGGACAAGTTCCAATCCAAGCCTGGGTCACCATAGCCTTTTATATTTTTTATTTTTATGTTTGTTATATCCATAACAATTTTCTTTTCAGTATTTTACACTCACTAGTGTCCAATAAAACAGGGCAATTCGATCTTTGAAATAGTTGAATTATAGTCTTTTATGCAGCATTTTGCAATGAAACGGACTTGATTTTGTAACTTTGCAGCCAAAAAGAATTGGCTACTATGTTTCAAGACAAATATGTTTTCGCTCAACTTACTGCATTTCTGAATAGAACTCAGTTCAACAACTACGTACGCAAGTATGATGGCAACCGCTATGTGAAGCACTTCACTTGCTGGAACCTGCTTCTAGCAATGATGTTCGGTCAATAGAGCAATCGTGAGAGTTTACGTGACTTGAAGCAATTATGTAAAACTTCTCATAACCTTTTCAAATGGCTAAAGCAGCATCTTAAGATAAAGAGATTCTGGGGCGCAACGAAGAATGCTGTACGCATACAGATTAGTGTTGCCATTATCACTTATTGTCTCGTGGCTATTGTTCACCATGATATGCAATTGAAACGCTCGACATATGAAGTTTTGCAGATTCTAAGCATCTCATTGACGGACAAAACCCACCTGAGAGATTTATTTGATAAGACTATTTTCAACGATGTCAAAGAACTCGAATATCCCCTTTTTAAGGGACTATTTGATTAATTAACGTGTCCAATTTTATTGGACACTAATGAAGTCTTCTATTAAATATCCTTCAATATTTTAATTGCTTCCATTATTTCTCCTTTCTTTAATAGCAAAAGAGATTCGTAAACCGATTTTACTCTAGGCTGATTTCTATAAGGTGCTATCTTTTTCAAATCCTCATCTATCCATGAATTCTTTCTTGCACAACTACATTTTATATTTGAATCAACCTGCTTCACCACGCCTACTATAGCTTTCTGAATCTCTGGAAGTATTTTAATTATTGCTTCCGAGTTTTGAATCTCTACCAATGGACTATTAGAATATAAATATTTAATTGCCCGAATATAATTATCCTTTTTCAAATGAACAAAGGAAGACCGCTTTTCTTGAGTATAGGTATTAGAAGCAATCAAAGACTCCATAACATTTCTGATATTTACCACGGTGTCAGGAAGTTCCATATTAAAGTATGGCTTAGTAATATACTGCTCCCAATATGATCCTTTGCGATCTCTATAACCATAAACCCTATCAATGATAGAATGACATATAATATTCATTCTGGATAAGGCTATATTTCTTTCCAAAGGTATCGTTGAATTAAAATAGACCTTTAAGATACTACACAAATCTATGGAAAAATAAGAAATAGCCAACATTGCCTCGGACGATCTAAGCAGTTCTTTACAATCGCTTAAATCAACGTTATATTTTCTGCTAATTTCCTTAAACATAAGAGGATACTTATGTAACATATCTTTGCAATTTTCAAAAGAACTAGCCTGTGCTTCTATGTTCTTGGTGATTGCAAAATTTATTTCATTGATTTTATCATGCCAGACTAACTGGTCCACTATATTTAATTCTGGAAGCAAAGGTTGAATTTTGAGAATTTCTGTACGATAAGGCTTAAACAAATAATAATTAAGCAATTCGACCAAACAATCTATCATTTTATGATATATAGGACTAAACTGATAATACCTTTCTTGCTCTTTCTCTATAGTTATTTCATCAAGTTTCAATAATTCCTGCGGGTTACCATTTTTATCTATTTGGTAATGCATGGCTAAGCACCTTTCATCTTTATCTGTTATGGCATTATCTCCATACTCTTTTAGAGCACAAGTAATTTCGTCTAACATTTCATCGAAAGTATCAGTATTCTTTTCTTTAGAATATAACTTGATGAATTGTCCCCATAAACTATGATTGTGTTTTGTAAATCCCCATAAAGCTTTATATCCCTCTATGATATAGGCATTAACATATTTCAAATTAGCTTTCTGTTCTTTCTCATTCATAGCAAGTAAAGCTCCTCTCAAAGAAACGATATAAATTGAATAGAAATAGTTCAAAAACAATTCCAAAGACACAATTTGTTGGCACAACTGTTTTTTGTTAGCATCAATTGTGCACTCATCGCTTGTCACATAATGAAAAAGAGCATAATATTTTGGTAGAATTTCACTTGATTGTTCCAAGATTATTGAACCCAAATTCCACATACATAAACTTTTTGATTCCATACTATCTTGAATATTTGAATTAAACTTATTGTTCCTGGTAATAAAGGTACTCACTTTTTTAAAAAGAGATATAGGAACTTACAGATAGCTATATCTTTTAGCATAACTTACAGCTATATGACACACAAGCTTTCCCCAGGCGGTCCCATCCCGCACAACCTGGTGAGACCTTTGATGGTCCGCCAACCTTATAGCGTAGCGGTTCTGAGCACCGGAGGGCGGTTACATCCTCTCGTCCCTGAGGGAAGAGAGGCTTAGTGAGAAAGGTGGAGCCTTCCTTAAGGGTAAGGAAGGACGGGTAGGTTTTCGAAAAAACTCCTTTTGGCTAAAGGGAGGCAGAGGATTTAAAAAGTGTATACCCTCCAATCACCCCATAACATACCAACGGTATGAGAAAGGCAATCGCCATACTGCCCGTAGTATCCGCAATATACCCCATGATTACTGGAGCAACCGCTCCACCCACTATCGTCATGATAAGCAACGAAGAGGCCAATTTGGTCTTTGTACCCGTATCCCTCAATGCCAGCGAGAAGATAGTCGGCAACTTGATCCTTGACAGGACTAGTGCCACAGAAAGCACAAAGATACCCACCAGTGCATAAGGGATGGCAATGTTGACACCCGAGAACAGAAGCTGTCCGCCAACCAGCAGTCCTACAATCCATTGAGCGACTGCGACAGGTTGATTCTGCTCTCCGCCTTGTCAGGATGTCCCAGTACCGTAGTATAAGGATTCGCACTCGTTTCCAGACAGGTCAGTCCGCATCCTATCACAAACAGCGACAAAACGAAGAAGTAAATGCCCAATAAAAGTTTCCTCCCCATTACTAAATTCTTTTCCACCTAAAGTGCATTGATTCCTATGGATAATATAGAACCATCTTTCTTGCTTAATGCTTTCTAAATCATATTTTTATGCGTTCCCATTATCATATTGTCTTAATGTTAAGATCAAACTATTCGACCTCTATTATTCTCTGAATTTCATCCATCAATTTAAGAAATACTCTTTCTTGTGCAGGTTTTTCCATTTCCGCCAAAGTTTCCTCAGGCTTATTTACTGCTTGGAATGCTGACAATTCTGATTTTAAAAAGAAACTCGGTTCTACCAATAAACACAACACATTAGTATTCTCAGCTTCAGCCTTCCTTAAAATCGGTGGAAGTTCATTGTTTTCAATAAAATCAGAAGCAAGAAAGTCTGTAGATACCAAAAGTATTGCAATGTTAGCATCATCCAATGCCTTTTTTATCTCTTCTTTCCAGTGTTGTCCAGCATGAATTTTCTTGTCAGACCATTCTTCAAAACCTCCTATATACTTTTTCAGCACACTCAAATGAGTCATCAATCTATTGTGGAATATTTCATCAGCATGAGAATAGCTGATAAATATTTTCTTCTTATCTTTATGCATAATAATCTTTTTATTTTCAGTTTCATTCTTTAGAAGTTGCATAGAGGGTATTACAACCTTCTTATCATCCTCAATTACCAGTTCATCAACATACGACACAGGATTATCTACAATATCCAATTTTGTGATACCGCTTATTAAACTTTCATCAAGATGTTCAATTTTATTCTTACTAAGAATGAGTGTAGTAATCTTCGAGTCAAGTATTTGTTTGGGTAAATGCTTGATTTGGTTACCATGCAGATTCAAAATCTTCAACTTGGGCAGTTTAAATAAGGCGCCTTGTAATACCTTTAAATTATTAAAAGCCAAATCTAAGGTTCGAAGTTTTTTGAGTTTCAATATTTCTTGAGGAATTACCTCTATCCTATTGTAACTTAAATCGAGCTTTTCTAGATTTGCATACTGATATACATTATCAGGTATTGTCTTTAGATTTTTATGGGATAAATTAAGTTTTGTAACTTGCTTTATCGTTTTTCCTTTAATTTTTATTGGATATTCCATAATATTTATGTATCTTTGCACCCATAGTCGGACTATGGGGGTAGCGACTTAAAATAAGTGATGTTCAGAGTGCACTCCTGCGGGAGGTCAATCTGATTAATATCTTGAATGGAGTCTAAGCGTAGAGGAAGAACCTCTAATAGACGGGGAAGGAGAACTTCAACGGCTTGCTTAGAATCCCTTTAATTCATCGCAGCTTCGGCATCCCACGTTTTTCGCTAGCGAATTTGTGTTCTATCATACAAAAGAACACATACAGCATTCTGAGGTCGTTCGATTTGAACGACCTCATTTGTTTTCTTTTATCTCGACATAGCACTCCTCCATTTTCTCTAGCATTTTTGGCACGATGAAGAGTTCTTTCACACTCTTTCTGCCAGTCTCGCCATTCAGCGACACCCAGGAACAGTAAAGGTGACAGCAGGAGTACCACAATAGCTTCAGTCATGACCAATCCAAACGCCTCGTCCTTAATAACAGATGAAAAAAATCAGTATTACATAATTCCATTATAACAAGCCGTAGTAAGACCAACACAAGCGGTCTCCACCTTTAGCAAGGCGGCCCCAGCCCGCATAACATGGCGCAGACCTTTGATGGTCCGCCAACCTTAGAGCGTAGCGGTTCTGAGCACCGAGTAGGGCGGTTACATCCTCTCGTCCCTGAGGGAAGAGAGGCTTGGTGAGAAAGGTGGAGCCTTCCTTAAGGGTAAGGAAGGTTTCTGTCCCCTAGAAGGGGAACCGAAGGGGTCGAAAAGACTATTGAAGGTAGGTTTTCGAATCTACTTCATGAACTCCGCTTGAATGAATTACGGCACTTTCCATGCCATTTTCATTTGTTTCTAGAAAACATCACTATGAGAACCAGTATTAGTCATCACTAAAACCAGCTCATCATTATATTGTTTCCATATCAACAACCAATCTGGCATAATATGACATTCCCAACTTCCCGCATATTGCCCAGATAGTTTATGCGGCTTATATTCAGGAGGTAATTTTCCGGTCTCTTCTAGTAATCGAATTACCTTCTTTAGCTTTTCCATTGGAAGATTACGTTTTTTACAACGCTTTACATCCTTTTCAAAGCGACTGGTAGCTATGATTCTGTATTTCATATTCCCAACTTTTCAAACATATCATCAGCACTTTCATACTCCGTCACTCTACCATGACGAATATCATCCATAGCTTCTTCTATCCCTGACATGCTTTTCTGATGATTAGGAACAATCACAACGCCTTTCATTGCCTCAAGAACTTTCTTGAGTCCAGCCATAACACTATTATCTTCCACTTGTATAGTTAATGTTGCCATAACCTATAATTTTAAACGTTAAACTTTTCCGCAAAAATAAGCTTTTTTATTGAAACCACCAAGAAAAAAGCCGAAAATCTGCAAGCTATCAGCAAATTACGCAATGCGCCAGCCGACAAACACTCGCAACTCAGTTGCGTCAAACAATCGCAATTTTATTGCGTAAGCACTCCCAGCCAGCCCCTTGCGGGCACAGGCTCCGCTGGCTGACCAAAACCCTGGCGGCGCTATAGAAGAGTCAGCTACATCCTCTCGTTCCTGAGGTTTCTGTCCCCTAGAAGGGGAACCGAAGGGGGCGAAAAGACTATTGAAGGTAGGTTTTCGAAAAACTCCTTTTTGCTAAAGAGGAACGTAGCGATTCGATAACGCATACGTTCCAATCGGTACCACTGTCAGCCTATACATTGATACAAATCAAAAATATCATTCTTTCTATCAATATAGGCTATCACATCTCTTCCCTTGTCGCCGGCACCTCCAACACGATACACCTGCTGATATTCTTCAGAGTTAACGCAGCAATATGCCCACGCTGCCACCACATCTTCATAAGTGTCTTCATCCATTGCCCGTAATCTTTCTAATGGAACGATATTAGGATCAATACGCTCTTCATTGGAAAGCATATTTGAACTATCAGCCTTAGGCTTCTCTAATGGATGAATTTCAAATGATTCAACCATAGTAACTATTTTTTGTTATCACAGATATTCCGCCACCTGCATAGGCAGCCTTAATGGCGAAAAGCATATCTTCAATTTTCACAGAATTCACCCCAAGTCTTCTTGGACCTGGATCTAGATAATGTAACTCATCTTTAGATTTTGATAGATATACCCCATCATGCCCGACCCCTATATTGCGAGTTTCTTTATATAGGTAACCATAATCAAAAAAGAATATAACATCCGAATCACATGGTATAGCATCCAATACTGATTCAAAGTTCAATTCGCTCAATTCTGATGCTTTTATGAAAGTTTCTCGAAGAGCAATATTGTTCTCCGAGAAAAAAGTATTAAAACCATTGGCATCTAGATGAAGCCCATACTCCCGAATATCATCAGAAACCTTTAAGTTTTTGAAAGTTTTTGAAAGTTGAGCATATTCATCTACAGGAACTGTCAAGCCAAAATAATCAGCAATCATCACTTGATTAAAAACGTATCCATGCTTCAACAAGATACTTTCCAATATTGCAGTAACACAGCAATAAGGTTCAGAGGCAACTATTTTGTAATCTCGCATACACCAATCAATTTGCAATATAGCTGAGACCAGGTCTCCATGTTGCTATAATATTTTGCCAGATCAGATATAGCAACCCATTCACCTGTCATTTTTTCAGTTTCGTTAATTTCAATATGATTATTAGATACTGTTATATGATAAAGTACCCCTAGGTGCACTTTTCCAACCTCAGACAAATCATCATTAATGAAACCGACAGGTTTCATGTCAACGATGTCACAACCTTCCCCAAGTTTTACTTCCTCATGCATTTCTCTTTCCAGTTCATGATGTAGATAGTCTGTATTAATTTTGTCTCCATAGGGATTCATATGACCACCAACACCAAGAGAGCATTTGTTATGGAGTCTTGCTTCCGTTTGCTTATTTAACCTTCTAAACATATAAACTTCATTACCATGACAAATCACAGCATATGGAATAATTTGTTTATAAGATGGATCCTCTTCCAAAATATTACGTGGACGAAAAACACCATGAAGCAACAACTTATCCATGATATCTGCATCCAAAGCTTTGATTACACCTTTTTCCTGATAATTCAAGATATTCCATACATTTTCTGTTGGTATGGCTAAAATTTGTTCTGTATTCATTATTTATTAATTTTTATTTTGATTACTTATAGTAGGTATCATTGAGTTATTATATTTTCCATTATATGAGGCTGTTTTAGAAGAAACCTGAAATATAAACAATTGAGCTACGGGAACACCAGGATGTAATTTTACAGCCATATTTCCCATATTGCATATTTCATAAGTGATTCTGCCTTCGAAACCAGGTTCTATCTGTCCATCACAGCAATGTACAGAAACAAACAAGCGGGCTAACGAACCTTTTGTTTGAAGAAACCCCATATAACCTCTAGGCATCTTAACTTTTTCTTCAGAACATGCCAAAATAGCCTGGCCGGGCTTTAACACATAATTATCTTCTATATCAACGATTACCTTATACTTATCTGGAATAGTTGCCCCATAAGTTATTGTTTCACCTTCGGGTATATCAAAACGAAATATCCGTTTATTCAGAGATAAAGTGATAGAAAACTCATCTAACATAGTAGAAGGAGCTATTCCTTTTTGCTCTGCTAAAGCTTTTAAATTTTCTGAAACTATGATCATATCACCTTTATTACAAATTCTTTAATTTTATCAATAAGCTGCATAAACCACCAAATACTTACAGGCAAAGAAATCAAAGACAACCAATTTTTCTTAATCCATATACGAACAGCTCTCCATTTGCCAACAGCAGTATCCATCGGCTGTGTTCTTTCCATTGAAGCATACAAAGGAGCAGATAGAGTATAAGCTGTATCTATAAAGAATACTGTACAAAATGGCTCATTTGGTTTTAAAATAACAGAACTCTTACCTCCATTATAGAAACAGATTTTCAAGTGACCATCAAAACCGGGATCTATTTTGCCAGAGGCGACCATACATCCCTGGTAGATATATTTACCTTTTCCTGTAACTAAACCAAAAACATTAAATGGAGTACGAATATGTTCTTTTGTATATACAACAACAGACACTCCTGGTTTCACTTTTATACCATTTTCATCTAAGGCATATTTTTTTCCCACATTAGGACGATAGCATTCTGCTCCTATTGTAAGATCACATGAAATGGGAGAAAGATGTTCAGATAAAGGCTTAGGCGATATGTATATCAAACTTTCTGGCGAAAGTTTACTTTTCTCGCAGATAGCATTATTATCTGAACATCTATTTAATAAATCTACTACAGCCATAATATTATATTTTAGTTTGACTTTTCTTAATGTGACAGTATCGGCGAATCGGTACCACTGTAGCGCATGAATCGGTACCATCATAGCACTGCATTCGGTACCATCGTATCACTTGAATCGGTACCATCATAGCGCATCAATCGGTACCAAAAAGATGTTAAGTTCTGCTCATGTATAATAATCACCGCCTATCTTTGCAGAAGAATTTTAAAGAAAGACCGCCATGTATCTAAAAATCAGCAAGCTTAGATATACGGCACTCTTAGAGGATGTCATCTGTGGAACAGACCGCAACTTCACCAAGGATGACCTTGCCGCCATTGCCGACTGTGCCTTTATACGCAGGCATGAGAACTTGCTCATGAAAGAAAGTCCGTCATTATCGCCTCACAGCTTCCCATTGCCAAATGGTATGATTACATAGGTGATCCTACCTTGGCAGATGCCATTATGGACCGTTTGGTGGCAAATGCAAGTAAAATAGAGTTAAAAGGCGATTCTATGCGCCAGAAATTGAAAAAATAGATTACCTCTGCAAATTGAAAAGCAGAACTGAAATCTTGGTACCGCTTGCAGTGATAGCATGGTACCGATTACACCGCTACGCGTGGTACCGATACAGCGCTATCGTCACTTTAAAATTTTGCTTTGGCCAAAATAGCCTTCATCTCAGCACGTTGCTTTGAGAAATCTATGCTACCACGCTTCTTCAAAGTTTCTTCAGCTCTTTCTCTAAAAGCTAAAGCCTCATCACCTGTCAGCATTGGGATACCACTAATTGCTAATGCCATAATCTTATCTCCTATTATTTAGTTTATATAACTTGCCGCAAAAGTACGCTTTTTTATTGAAACCACCAAGAAAAAAGCCGAAAATCTGCAAGCTATCAGCAAATTACGCAATGCGCTAGCCGACAAACACTCGCAACTCTGTTGCGTAAGCACTCCCAGCCAGCCCTTTAGGGCACAGGCTCCGCTGGCTGACCAAAACCCTGGCGGCGCTATAGCAGAGCCAGCTACATCCTCTCGTCCCTGAGGGTTTCTGTCCCCTACAAGGGGAACCGAAGGGGTCGTAAAGACTATTGAAGAGAGGCTTGGTGAGAAAGGTGGAGCTCTCCTTGCAGGAGAGACGGAGAGGTAGAAAAAGCTCCTTTTGGCAAAGGGAGATGGTGGGATTCGAAAATCTACTTCATGAACTTCGCTTGAATGAACTGCGGCACCTTCCATGCCATTTTCATCAGCTTCGTCAATATCACGGGCTTGAAGCCATATCCGGTATATACCCTGATATCCTCATCCCACATTTTCTTGCGCTTGGCAGAATCAGTACTCATACCACCCATTCTCATGAGAGCAATCACATCACCCGTCGCCATCCTGATACCCTTGTTGATAGCCTCATACATACCATGGTCTGGTTCAGAGATAAACTTCACCTGATTCTCATGACCTGCGATAGCCGCACGGATAGCTACAGCAGATAGGTTCCCCCATGACCATGCTATAACAGAAACGGATGACGGAGATAGAAGTAAATTCAGATGCAAAGGTAAATACTTAATGTGTAAAAACCTTACGCTGCAATGATGATATACACAATTAAAAACTAATTTTATGAAACAAGATAACTTGTTGTCTAGTCTTCGAAGTTTAATTCTCCAAAGAATTGATAGTGAGGTATAGTTATGTCAATAAAGCTAAAAGACAAATTACCCTCAGCATTCTTTATCATATCATAAACTTTCTTACATTCCACATCTGCTGTACCATAGAAATTGATATCAGACTCTACGTCTGCCTGTGCGAACATTTTAGTATCATTAGGAACAACAGCCCTAGGAGTAATGGTAGCACCACGCCTTTTCTTTTCCGCATAAACCTCAGCTATCATCTTGCCTGCCCTCTGAGCATGATCGAAGTTAAAAGGAACTATGAGCATATTTTTGAGAGGAAGTTCATTCACTTCCCCTCTCACACAATATTCAGCAATAGCTATCGTACTAATCTTGATGATGAAATCATGCTCTAGAAAATATCTAAAATATCCCAAGGCATTATGATGTAAAGGATCATCCTCATTCAGTAACCGAATAAAGAAGCTTGTATCCAAAAGTACACAATTCTGTTCCATTAGGCAATTCCTCCCCTTACATTATTCAACCACTCATCAGCATTGATACCCCTCCATTTAGGAGTGGCCTTATGAATCAAGCCCATAAGATAATCTTCATCAAACTTCGGCTGATAATCCAATAACTCCACCAAAGATAAAGTAGATTTATCTATGTCGCCCGTAAGAATATTCTTCTTGGCACGAACACGCACGCCAAACTTCTTATAAAGAGGATTTCCCTGGTAACCTGCCAAATATTCCTTATCTGTACGAATGGTCAAAGAACCAGCATCCTTTGTATCCAAATGGATGTTAGCCTTATCTTTACCACCAGCATCAGTCAAAGTCCCATAATAATAGCACTCTATATCCACCAAGATATTCTCACGACGAACATAATGAGTAGTAGGAGTTATTTTAAAAATGCGATCTGGCTTGTCGGAAGTCCCAATCTCTATATTATAATTATGGCGCAAGGCAAAAGACTGTAGGTTTTCTATAGCTTGCGCACTTGCCACCTCCAACTTATCAATATACCCATTCTCCTCTTCTATTACACCTAGCATAGAAGAGACCAAGAGTACATTTTGCATGGAAGTTCTAAAGATATTTACGACAGAACCAGCCTTCATTTCATAGGAAATCGTTGGGCGATCCTTTCGTTTTTTCTTGTCTGGATACAACAAATTCTCCACTTCATCGAGCAGAAAACGAATTTGCCCGATGTCAAAATTGGCAGGAGAAAGAGGTTCATCCCCATTCTTGCCAATAATTCTTAGTGAAATTTCATTCTTATCCATTTTGGTGCAAATATAATATATTTAATTCAATAACTAGTTAAAAGTCCTTTCTTTTTAGGATAATTTATCTTTTGAATAAAGCTAAAGCCTCATCACCTGTCAGCATTGGGATACCACTAATTGCTAATGCCATAATCTTATCTCCTATGATTTAGTTTATATAACTTGCCGCCAAAGTACGCTTTTTTATTGAAACCACCAAGAAAATCACAAGAAATCTGTAAGTTATCAGCAAATTACTACAAAATCAACTGTAAACTATAAACTGCTATTCCCAGGCGGTCCCAGCCCGCAAAACCTGGCGAGACCTTTGATTGGTCCGCCAACCTTATAGCGTAGCGGTTCTGAGCACCGGAGGGCGGTTACATCCCTAATCCCTATGGTAGGGATTTAGGGCTTGGGTATAGGGTAAGGACCCTCCCGCTGGGGAGGGACAGGTGGGGCAAATATAGCACCGGAGGGCGGTTACATCCTCTCGTCCCTGAGGTTTCTGTCCCCTAGAAGGGGAACCGAAGGGGTCGTAAAGACTATTGAAGAGAGGCTTGGTGAGAGATGTGGAGCCTTCTTTAATGGTAAAGAAGGTTTCTGTCCCCTGTAAGGGGAACCGAAAGGGTCTTAAAGACTATTGAAGGATGATTTTAGTAAAAAACTCCACAAGGAGTCAAAAATTCGTGAAATTCGAGAGATTCGTGTTCAAAAATCTACATCTATTATTGTTTTCCAATCTCATCCTGGGCCTTCTTCAAGGCGCGGATTCTTAACTCCTTCTCTACTCGCTTCTTCACCTCCTTCTCTATCTCGTCCTCAATAATCTGGTTGAGAGGACGGGAGAATGGATGCCAACCGTAATCGGCGTTCTCCTTCGTGTGACAGAACAACACCGTATCAATTTCCAACAATGCCTCCAGGCGATCCTCCTCGCTATCATAATGGGTGAAAATCCAATTGGTGAAACGAACAAACTCGGAGAGCAACATATGCTCGCCCTTGTTCAAATGAGTGAAGAAAGTGCGGTTCAGGTGAAACTTTTTCTTGATGTCACTCTTCTTCAACACCCAGGCACGCATGTCTTCGGTCAACTCATGATAAGCCGCCTTCTCTGAATAAATGTGCTTGGCAGCCTTCACCAACTGGTTTGAAAACTTGTCGAAACGCTGCTCGGCAGTCTTCGACGAAATCTCAGCCGCGAGCTTCAACTTCTCAGCGGCAGAAAGCAGGAATTTCTTTTTTCCATTGTTCCTTTTTAAATAAAATTAATAATTAAATTATTTATTTTTACCACAATGTGGTAATTTTCGATTTCCTATATCGCCCTTTTGTCGTAACTTTGCCGACAGTTACCGATTGGTGAACAGCGGGGTGAACACTTGCCCCAAGCATTCACCTTTTCGGCTCCGGGGTGAACCCTAGTAAAAAGAACTTTGTATATACAGCGCATGCTAGAAATATAAAGAGTCTCTATTACAATGGGTTACGGGGTGTTTTTAACACATTATTAACGCTAAAGGTTGGCATCGGGGTTCACCCTTCACCGACTTCATCGCCAAGTGTTCACCCACACTCTTAGTTAGAGAACGTTGCAAACAAGAAAATAGTATAAACAACTAATAATTTGATTAATATGGAAGAAGAATCAAACACCAACTGCATGGAAGAGACAGCTACGATGCCATCGTACTTCCCTTGCATCAAATCTTCGGAGAGCCATCCACTCGCCGATTGGTTGTATCTCAAGAGCGTGATTACCTCTAGCCCTGAGCTTCGAATGATGACCGAGACCTACTGCAAGCGTCTCGCCATCAGCAAGCAGTTTGCCGACCAGTACAAGCCTGAGATGCCTGCCATCACGGTTTCGGCGCTCATGGACGGCTACGGCAGACAACTTGCCAACTTCCTCAAACCGACCTACATGTTCCAGCTCGACTTCGACCATGTGAAGAAGGAAGATATGGAGCATCTTATCCAACTGGTGAGAGGCGACAACCATACGATGGTAGAGTATATCACCGTGAGCGGCAGGGGATTCAGAGTGTTCTGCGCCTACCGTCCTGTGGATGATGACGACATCAGCGTACTGGAACTCTTCGATGCCGTGCTGCAGAAGGCGATGGCTTACTACACCCAGCTCCTGGGTATCGCTCCCGACAAGCAGTGTATAGATATCACCCGATGCGCCGGTCTTGCCTACGACCCGGATGCCTATTTCCGTTGGGATGCCGAGCCTTTTGCCTTGGGACCGAAGGACCTGAAGCCCCTCTATATGAAGAAGGCGTTGCAGGCGAAGTATTCTGTCAGGCGAAACGCCAAGGGCGGCAAACGAACCATCAAGGTGAAAGAGGAGGAGAAGTCAAGCGACCAGGGTGCGCCTACCATCGAGGAGGCGGCTTCCCACATCAAGGAACTGCTCGACTTGTGGGGCTACCGATTCGAGCCTGAGCATCACAACGCGTACGTGTGGCACTTTGCCGACATCTGCATCTACTATGGCATCCCGCTGGAAGAAGTCCAGTCCTACGCCGACCGTGAGTTTGGCTCCAGCTACCAGGATACGGCTTCCGTCGTCAAGTCTCGCTACAAGCATCTGCACAAGTTTGGCATCTGGCATTTCTATCGCCAGGGCGAGGGCCGCAGCGGCAAACCATCAGTAAGGCGCATCAAGCAGTGGCTACTCACCCACTATCTGTTCCGCCGAAACGTGCTGACGGGATTTTACGAGGTGGAGAGCCGCATCGTTTTAGACGGCAAGTATCCTGACTGGGTCCGCATCGACGACAACATCGAGAACTCCATCTGGAGCGAGATGGACGAGTCGGGACAGCATCTCTCGGAGAAGACCTTGCACAACATCATCAACAGCGACTTCAGCGAGCCGTTTGACCCCTTGGTCGATTACCTGCGCAGTCTGCCGAAATGGAAGAAGGGAGTGGATCCCGACTACATCGACCAGCTCGCCGACCGCATCGAGGTGGAGAACCTGCCCGACAACGAGCATACGCAGAGCCTCTTCCGCTATTTCTTCAAGAAGTGGCTGGTGGCGATGGTAGTGGCGTGGGTAACGCTGAAGGTGGTGAACCAGATGATACTCATCTTCGTGGGCAAGGGCGGCATCTTCAAGACCACGTTCTTCCTGATGCTGTTGCCCCCACAGTTGCGCCAGTACTTCCTCAACGACTCGACGGGAGCCTACACCGACAAGGACTTCATGGAGGCTTTCAGCAGCAAGGCTCTGCTCTGTCTCGACGAGTTTGAGATGGTATTCGGCAAGAACCTGAGCGCCTTCAAGAGCAACATGACCAAGGTGACATTCTCCATCCGCCGACCTTACGACAAGTACCGTTCGGAGATGCCCCACCGTGGATCGCTCTGCGGTACCACCAACAACCAGCAGTTCATCACCGACGAAGAGAACCGCCGCTACTGTCCTTGGCTGGTAAAGAGCATCGAGAGTCCGATAGACCACCCGATAGACTACGACCACGTGTTTGCCGAGGCAGTGGCACTGGGTCAGGAAGTGATGAGCCACCCTAAGGGCGAGCCCCTGGAGTGGACATTCTGGTTGACGAGGGACGACATCGAACTGATGCGCAGCCACAACCGCCTCTTCATGGTAGCCAACTATGCCGAGGAGCAGATACTCCGTTTCTACCGGGTACCGGAGCCAGATACGCCGCTACAGTTTATCAAGTTCCGCTACAGTGCCGAGATACTGGAGAGGATAGGTGTGAACCCTGCCCTTCGCCAGAACCTGAGCAACCAGAACATCGGTAACGTGATGAAGCGTCTTGGATTCAAGAAGATTCACAAGAAGAACGGCAACGGCTGGGCTGTGATAGAGAAGGAAGGTAGCGAAATCAACAATGATTCCTTCATCGATCCTAGCGATACCATGGAGGATTAAGTATCTTGGTTACGACAGCTAAGTATCTTGGTTACGATAGCTAAGTATCATAGTTACGACAGCTAAGTATCATAGTTACGACAGCTAAGTATCATACTTATGGATGGTATCCGTGTGGGAAAAATTCAACATTCAACATTTAACATTCAACATTCAACATTCAACATTCAACATTTAACATTCAACATTCAACATTCAACATTTAACATTCAACATTCAACATTTAACATTCAACATTATAAAAAATGGATTTACGAAGTTACACCAAGCAGGAGTTAGCCCTGCTCTATTTTCCGGATTCCGACCCGGACGTGGCAAGAGCCCATCTGATGAGATGGATAGTAAGATGCACCCAGCTCTATGAGCAGTTGCTGAAGAGTGGATACACCAAGAACAGCAAGGAGTTCAATCCCCTGCAAGTATCCTATATTTTCTTCCATTTGGGAGAGCCCTGATATTTATCAGTGATAATCGTTGAGTATCGTGGAGCAACATTGAGCATCGGTGAGTTGGGAATGAGAAATGTTGTATCTTTGCAATGTGATTCAGAAAGAGACATAAAACCAGGCACTGCGCAGCGCCCATTCAACATTCAACATTCAACATTCAACATTCAACATTCAACATTCAACATTCAAAATTAACTATTATGTTGCTTTACGTACTAAAACTAAATCAGAACGCCAAGATGCCAGAGGCATACGGCAAGTACTACGCCTATCCAGTCATCACGCAGACGGTAGGTACCGACGGCCTGGCCGGACACATGGCTAGCCACAACACTCCTTTCTCCAAGGGAGCCATCAAGGGCATGATTACCGATATGGTATCGTGCATCAAGGAACTCACCTTGCAGGGTATCGCTGTGAAGATCGACGACCTCGCCATCTTCTCCATCGGCATCCGCAACAAGGAGGGAGCTGCCTCGGAGAAGGAGTTCACCATCGCCAAGAACATCGACGGTTTCCGTCTCCGTGCTCGTGGCACCGGTGAGTTCAGCGCCAAGACCATCAACCTCGCTGCTACGCTGAAGAAGGCCACTGCTCTGTTAGGGGATGGCACCACCCCAGATACCGACAAGGGAACCACGGGTGGCGACAACACCAGCCAAGGTGGTAGCGGAACCACTGGTGGAGACAACACCGACCAGGGCGGTAGCGGAACCACTGGAGGTGACAACACCAGCCAAGGCGGTAGCGGAACCACAGGAGACGAGAATGTAAGCTTGTAGTAAGCCTAGCCTCCTGGCATCTGAAACAAGAGAAAGCGCATCGGCAGGATGCAGTCCGGAGTAATCCGAGGGCACATCAGGAATGAGTTCATCGCTCAACATTCAACATTGTCAATTCATCGCCCTGAACGGATGCTTGCTCATCCTGCCCGCTTCCTTCTTGGCTCACAGAAAATTCAACATTCAACAATCAACATTCAAAATTAATCATCATGAAAGTAAACTGGAAATCCGTCATCAATTTCGTCATCACTGTCCTCACCGCCGTCCTCAGCTCCTTCTGCATGCAAAGCTGCAAGTGATATATTCTTAATAATCCAAAGAAAGCCATGAAGAATCCAAGAAAAATCGATCTGATTGTGGTACATTGCAGTGCCACACGTGTAAACCAGGACTTCCCGGTAGAAGCCTTGGAAGCCTGCCACAAGGCCCGTGGTTTCCACTCCATCGGTTACCACTATTACATTACGAAGGATGGTATGGTCTATCCCTGCCGTCCAGAAACCGAGGTGGGGGCTCATGCCCGCCACTACAACGCCCATAGCATCGGAATCTGCTACGAGGGTGGTCTCGATGAGAAAGGCAAGCCTGCCGACACTCGCACTCCAGCCCAGAAGGATTCTCTGGAAGACCTCCTCTA
>NZ_JBBNGE010000055.1:0-20013 GCF_040095255.1 Segatella sinensis
CTAAATTCAATGCAATTCTTGCTGTAGTACAACAGTAAGACGATTACTCATGCCCATAGGGGTGCTGAGTAGTTACGTCAAGGAAACCCACTTATGGCTGATAATTTTGTGGGATGATTGCCGAATATCTTCTTCTAATGGAAATAGTATTTCCTTCACGATCAACATGTTTTTATCATTAGGGAAAATCTTCGTTCAAAAGTGTTGAATGTACGTTCAACGTCGCTGAATGGCGGTTCAACGTCGCTGAACGGAGATTTTCCCTAATAACAATTACTTTTTCCTCTAGGCTTTTGGAGTTGTTAGATACGGAATAAGTCATCCATAGTGATAACTTTCTGTATTCTTCCTGCATACTCATTGAACTTCAAACCGTATGTTGTGATGAGTGTCAGGTGAAGGGCATTCTTGCATCGGGTTTCTTCCTGAAATGTGCTGAGCTTATGGCGCAAGTTCTTGTCGTAGCTGGCGTTGATGGAGAAGTCATCTTCGCAAAACTTCATTTCGCAGATATTACAGATGTGGTCTGCCCGTTCGATAACCAGGTCTATCTGTGCTCCATCCTTTTCTTTTCTGCTCTTCCATGGGCTTGATTCAGTCTGTACTCCGCTAATGCCAAGCGCCTGTTTGATTTGTGGCAAATGGTAGATGCAAAGTGATTCGAAGGTGAAGCCTCGCCAAGCCGTAAGGGAGGGTGTCAGTAAATTATCCTGCCAAAAGCTGGGATTGGTAGTCTTCTTGCCATCAATGAAGGAGAGATAGAATTTGCTGTAGAAGTCGGTAAGACGATAGTAAACCTCTCTCTTCGGATAGTCGTATTTGATATACGAGGTGATGAAGTCGCTCACTTCCAGAGTCTTCAGAGTTGTGGAGAGACCGCCACCGTCTGCAAGATTCGTCAGTACCTGTATCTCTTTTCTAGTGTACCCTTGTTGCTTTTTTGCCAGTAATCGTACAATCTTCTTGCAGTCTTCTGCATTGGTAAAGAGAGAAGAGTAGAGACGGTCGAATTCTAACTTGAGTTTGGCGTTTGGCTCGAAGAAGAGGCGGTCTATGTTTTGCGCCAGGCTCTTTCCCTTTTGGAGCATAGATATATAATAAGGTATGCCACCAGTAGCCATATAGCATTGTACCTGGTCGAATTTAGACATTACGATATGGTTTGCCTGGTAAAATCTCTCACATTCTCCCAAGGTAAAAGGGCGGAGCTTGATTTCATCTGTAGTTCGATCGAAGAGTCCTCCCTTGTTGTTGAGGAGTTTGTCTGAAATCCAAGAGGTAGCTGAGCCACAGACGATGAGCATTAAGTTCTCCTTGCCTGCTCCCCATCCATTCCAAAAATGTTCCAAGGCGGTAATGAAGCCAGAACGGGGTGTATCCATCCATGGAAGTTCGTCGATGAATACAACTTGTCGCTTCTTGGTGTCTTTTTTTTCCAGCAAGGATATGAGCGCATCAAATGCTTCCAGCCAGTCGGTTGGAACTCGTTTGATATCGCTGCCATACTTGATGAGCGAAGAGTAGAAATTGCTAAGTTGCTGCTCCTTCAGTTTCTTGCCTTGTAATTCGTATGGCGAGAGTCCTGTGTGGTAGAATGCAAACTTGTCGCCTAACAATTCTCTTATCAGAAAGGTCTTGCCGACTCTTCTTCTACCATAAACTACTGCAAAAACAGGTTTGTTTGTTTGATATAGAGCCTCAATCTCCTTGATTTCAGGCTCTCTTCCTATAATCTCTTGTGCCATAATGATGTCGTTATTTTGCTGCAAAGATACTAAAAATATCGTTTCGCGCAAAATAATGAGTCGCTATTTTGCGCGAAACGGGGTGAAAAGGTCATTTCGCGCAGAATAGTGATAGGAAAATCGCATTTATTAGTCGTGGAAATGTGCGGGAAAACAATGGATTTCCACGACTAATCATGCTAATTGACGTTTTTCAGTTTCTCAGCATACTCCTTTGGGAAGATGCCGAACTCCTTCTTGAAGCATTTGGAGAAATACTTCGGAGTGTTGAAGCCCACCTGGGTTGCCACTTCGCTGATCAGAATGTTAGGGTTCGACCGGATGATGCGCTGAGCTTCCTTCAGGCGGATGCTGGTGATGAAGGCAATGACCGTTTGCCCTGTTGTGGCTTTCACCTTATTATATAGGGTGGATTCGCTCATCACCATATCCTTGGCAAAAGAATCGCGGTTGTAATCGCCATCTGCAAGATGTTGCATCACTACCTCTGTGGCACGAGTGATGAATGCCTGATCTGGGTTGCTCAAATGTAACGCAGTCTGTGTTTCGCTCTCCGTGCTGGTTTGGAGCGAAACTTCTGCCTGAATCTTCTCTATCATCTTCTTGCGGTTGGCAAGAAGGGCATTGATCCGGACTTCCAGCTCCTCAAACTTGAAAGGCTTGGTGATGTAGGCATCTGCTCCTGCGGCATAAGCCTCGGTCTTGTCCTCTTCCTTGTTCTTGGCGGTGAGTAGGATGATAGGCAGCTGCCAGAAACTCTTGTCAGACTTCAGCTGCTTGGTCAGTTCGATACCATCCATGATTGGCATCATCACGTCGCTCACCACGAGATCGAGTTTCTCCTTCATGATGATGTTCATCGCCTGCTTTCCGTTCTTTGCCGTAAACACATGATAGTTCTTGCTCAATACCTGCAGCATCAGGGCGAGCAGTTCCTCGTTGTCCTCAACCACCAGAATTTTGCTCGCATTCTTTCTGATGAAGATGCTCTGGTGGACAGGTGCCAGCTTAGGTTTGTCTTCAGAAGCAGGTTGGAATTCTAGCTTCGTTTCCTGGCTTGCCTGTCTGATGGCTTCCCGATTTACTGCATTTGTTTTTTCAGAATTGTCTATTTCATCTGGTGCATACGCACTTTTTCTGATAGGCAGGGTGATGGTGAAGGTAGTGCCTTTGCCTTCCTGACTTTCACATTGGATATCGCCATGATGCAGTTTCACCAGGTCGTGGGTCAGCGACAGTCCGATGCCGGTTCCCGGCATGTTCTGCTTGCGGTAGTCGCCATCGAAGAATCGGGTGTAGAGATGCTTCATCTTCTCCTTCGACATACCGATGCCATTATCGGCGATGGTGATGACCGCCTGATCCTTGCTGAGGCTGAGCGATACATCAATCTTGCCTCCCACCTTATTATATTTAATGGCGTTGGAGAGCAGGTTGTAGATGATTTTATCTATCTTGTCGGCATCAAACCATGCCATACCTTCAGCCTTCGGCTTCTCCAGGGATAGGGTAACCTGCTGGTGTTCAGCCATCGGACGGATATTCTCGCAAGCTTCTTCTATGAACGAAACCAGGTTTCTGCGGCTCACGAGCAGATGCAACTGTCCTGCCTGCGACTTTCTCACTTCCAGGATCTGTCGCAGGAGTCGGGTGGTGCGGTTGATGTGGCTGTCTATCACCAGATAATCTTCCTCATACTGTGGCGCTCTTTCCTTGAGCTTGTAGATGGTGGCAGAGATGACGGTGAGCGGGGTGAGCAGCTCGTGGGTGATATTGGTAAGGATAACTCCCATCTGCAGGCTGTTTCTGGTCTTCACCCGCTCCTTATACCATCGTGCCGCAGCAAAGATGCCGCCTATCAGCATCAGGATATAGAGCATGAAGGCTATTCTGGATGCATACCATGGCGGCAGCACCTTGATGGTGATGGTGTAGGGCAGTTCCTGCCACTGACCATAGCTGTCGGTGGCCTTCAGACGCAATCTGTAGGTTCCTGCGCTTAGGTTCTGGAAGGTGGCTTTGTGAACATCAGGCTTGCAGTATTGCCAGTCTTCATCATAACCTTCCAGCTGGTAGGCATAGACATTCTTGCTGGCATTGCCGTAAGTGAGGAGTGCAAACTCGATATCAAACTTCTTCACCTTTGCCGGTATGGTAATCTCCTGGGTATAGTGAGGCATTTCTTTCGAAATGTCACTTTTGAGAACAGAGTCCAGCATGGCAAATGGCACGTCGTCTATTAGCAAGTCGGTAATGATGAGCTTGCTGTTCTTCTTGTGATGCTTCATTCCCATAAGAGGAGATGGAGTGAAGGAGAAGAAGCCTGTTCTGCCGCCGAAGAAGATTTCCTTGCCAAACTGATAACTGGCATCCGCCGAAAAATGGACTTCTCCCAAACCGTCTTCCCGGGTAAAGTAAGTGATGTTGCGCAAGTCTTCCGCATCCTGACTTTTCCAGGTAATATAAGCCAGAGACTTGTTGAGCGCTACCCAGATATTGCCGAAAGCATCGCCTTCTATGGAGAAGGTCTGGTCATCCGGAAGATGAATCTTTCTGTTCTGGTATTCAAAACGGTCTTTCACCTTATTATATAGGAAGAGTCCGCCACTGTTTGATATCGCCCAGAGTCTGCCCTGCTTGTCCTCCATACATTTCTGGGCATCATTGATGGCAAACAGCTGGTTTCTAAAGCTGTATTGCTTGTATTTCAGCGATCGGATGTTCTTGGGATTTCCCGAAATGCGGATGATGCCTTCATTATCGGTAGAGACCCAGATGTTGCCCTGCCTGTCCTGGCAGATGTTACGGATGTCGCAGCTGCTGAAGTCGTTCTTACCTTCTTTCATGGTCAGGAAGTAGCCTGTATTGTCTGGATACACGATACTCATACCATTGCGGCTTCCTATCCACATGGTTTTATCCTTTGATTCGAAAACAGCATTGACAAAGTCTTCTTGGATGTATTTGGTATTGCTGCGATTCAGTTCGAAGGCATTTCCCTCCTTTGGTTTGACTACGATACCATAGTTGTTGATGGCAAACCAGATTTCCCCATTGCTTCTTTTGGCAATGCTGGTGATACTCGTGGTTAGCGTATAGTCGTGCAAACTGCCAAAACCTGGAATTTCACTATTATAATAGGTGGCACCGGTGTATCTGTTGTAGAGCGCTACTCCGTATGGGTTGAGCCCCAGCCAGAACCATGCTCCATCGGTGGTTAGTATGGCATTCACGTAGTTGATGGTAGGGGCATTCTGAAGATTTCCCAAATGCCACTGTCTGAAGAGAGATGGGGGGGGTGGTAATCTGCAAGACTCCATCATTCTGCGTACAGAGCCAGATATTTCCCGCTCCATCCGTGCTGATATCATTGCAGTAGATGAGAGGGTTGCCGCCAATTTGAGTATATTTGCTCCAGCCTGCTTGTGGCTGATCTTCATCTAAATAGCAGATACCTTCTCTGGTACATGCCCATAGAGTATTGGTGGTAGGGTCTTCTACGAATTTATAGAAGATGTCGAAGTTGTTGGTGGCGTATGGATATTGATGATACTGCGGATTCTTCTGATTGTCCGGATTGCTGATGCACAGCACTCCGTACCCCCAGGTTCCTACCCAGAGACGATGGTTTCTGTCGAAAAAGAGCGAGTAGGCTGAATTCATGTCATTCAGCTTCGGATAGCTTCGGAATACGTTGCTGCCACGTTTCAGACGCATCAGTCCGGAAGACCAGGTACCGATGAGAAGGTCGCCGTTTTTGTCTTCAGTTACACATTTTACGCTGAAAGAATTGAGGCGCTGTTTCTTTCCGTTTTCATCGATGCGCCAGGCATTCCTGGAAGTATAGGTATAGAAGGATTCATTTTCCGGATTGAAATAAGATAATCCTCCATCTGTACCAACCCAGAGTGTACCATCTTTCGAAACAAAGAGATGGTAGATGATTCTCTGATCTTCGCTTGGCAGGAAATAGGTCTTGAAAACGCCAGTCTTCCGGTTTATCTTTACCAGACCGTTTCGGGTTCCCAGCCAGAGGTTCTGCTCGTGGTCTTCTGCCATGGAACGGATGTCGTTGTTGGGAAGAATACCTGGAGAAAGTGCATTCGATTTGTACGATTTCACTGTATAGCCATCGTATGATTTGAGTCCGGAATTGGTTCCCACCCACATCATTCCTTCGCTATCTAGTATCATGCAATGGCTTTCAGACGCTGGCGAAATGTTAAAAGATGCAATGCTGCGGTATGGAAATGTTTCCGCTTTAGCAATGATGCAGCACACAAAAGTCAGTATCAAATATATTGTTCTCATCTCGATTATTAGTATTTCTTTGTATTTTGGGTACAAATTTACAGCTTTTTCCCGAATTTTTCCCTTATTTTCCCGAATTTTTCCCTAATATATGATAAAAAAGACCGAATTTTGCAATTGTGAAGCAATAAAAGTTGCCTTGGCGAGAGCGAAGGCGGCACTTTACATTTTTTACATAAACAGTATAATATAAACTAACAAATTAAAATACAACTTAAAATGGAAAATCTTAAGCTAATAACATCGTCTAGAAGATTGATGGCTTTGGCAGCTTTGGCAACTGGCGTTGCTTTGCCTCCACAATCTATCATGGCAGCTTCTACAGCTCAGGTTGTTCAGCAGTCGGGTGTCGTTAAAGGTCAGGTTCTTGATCCTTCTGGTGATCCAGTAATCGGTGCTACCGTAAAGGTTAAGGGTTCCAAGACGGGTACTGTTACCGATATTGATGGTAACTTCTCGCTCAGTGCTGCTCCAGGTGCTATGGTCGAAGTGTCTTATATAGGTTATAAGACCATGACGGTAAAAGCTGGTAATGGTCCGTTGAACGTTACTTTGGAAGACGACAATCAGGCTTTGAGTGAAGTAGTTGTCGTAGGTTTCGGTACTCAGAAGAAGGTAAACCTCACTGGTGCTGTCTCTGTAATCGACAGCAAGGAGATTGCTTCCCGTCCTGTTGCCAATGCTACCCAGGCATTGCAGGGTCTGGTTCCTGGTTTGCAGATTTCCAGCTCGTCTGGTTCTATGGATGCTACTCCTAATGTAAATGTACGTGGTACTACTACCATTGGTGAGGGTTCCAAGGGTACTCCATTGATCTTGATTGATGGTTCTGAGGGTGATTTGAATACCATCAACCCACAGGATATCGAAAGTGTATCTGTATTGAAGGATGCTGCTGCATCTTCTATCTATGGTTCCCGTGCACCTTTCGGTGTAATCTTGGTTACTACCAAGAAAGGTAAGTCGGGTAAGGTTACTGTCAACTATAACAACAGCTTCCGTTTCAGCGGTATGATTCGTGGCAAGCACATGATGAACTCTGTTGACTATGCAGCATGGGTAAACGATGCTCATACCAACGGTGGTAGTGGTGTGTTCTTCGATCAGGAGCGTATGGATAAGATCGTGGCTTATCACAATGCCACTCCTGTAGGTCCTGGTACCCGAAAGGATGCCAATGGTAACCTGCTCTATGGTATCGATTCCAGCAACGGTACAACATGGAATGATGGCTACGGCTTTGGTGTAGATGATGTAGATTGGTATGATGCCTTGTATAAGAGCACAGCCTTCTCTCAGGAGCATAACGCAAGTGTGAGCGGCGGTAATGATAAGTTTAATTTCTATGCTTCTTTCAACTACCTGCACAATGGCGGTTTCATGAAGCTGGATAAGGATAAGAACGACCGTTACAATACGGCAGCTAAGATTGGTGCGCAGATTACCGATTGGCTGCATCTGGATTACTCTACCCGCTGGACCCGTACCGATTTCCAGCGCCCTGCTACTTTGACCAACAGTCTGTATCAGGACTTGGCACGTCAGGGTTGGCCAGTATTGCCTTTGCAGGATCGCAACGGTTACTATTATTCTGCACCTTCTCCAGCCCTCGGTCTGGCTACAGCAGGTAAGGATACCAAGGAACGTGACATCCTGAACCAGCAGGTGAATCTGTTGATTGAGCCTATCAAGAACTGGAGAACTCATATCGACTTCACCTATCGTTCAGAGAATACTGCACGCCACTGGGACAAGAAGATGCTCTACAACCATGATGTTGCCGGCAATCCTATCGTTTACGACAAGGGTTCCAATGTGCATGAGGATGAATATAAGGAGAACTACTATAACTTCCAGGCTTATACCGAGTACAACTTCTCTCTGGCTAAGAAGCATAACTTCCACGTAATGGGTGGTTTCCAGGCAGAGCAGTTGAGAAAGACCGAATTCGGTCTGCAGCGTGATGGTGTCTTGGATGAGTCTCGTCTGGAGGTGGATCTGACCAATGGCTTGAGCTACGAAGGTAAGGAAATCGTTCCTTCCGTGAATGGTGGACGTAACCAGTGGCAGACAGCCGGTTTCTTCGGCCGCTTGAACTACAACTATGATGAGAAGTATCTTTTCGAGTTCAATATCCGTCATGACGGTACTTCCAAGTTCCGCAGAAACAACATGTGGAAGACCTTCCCATCCTTCTCTTTGGGTTGGAACATCGCTCACGAAAACTTCTGGAAGCCATTGGAGAATACTGTAAATACCTTGAAGCTCCGTGCATCTTACGGTTCTTTGGGTAACCAGAATATTGATAACTGGTATCAGACCTATTCTACAGTAGCTTATAATTCTGTCGCAGGTGCCTGGCTTCAGGGAGGCAAGAAGACCAATATTACTGCAGCTCCAGGTCTGGTTTCCGCAGCCTTGGGTTGGGAAAAGGTAGAAAGCTATGATGTCGGTCTCGACTGGGGTGCTTTCAACAACCGCCTGACCGGTTCCTTCGATTACTATGTACGTAATACCAAGGATATGGTAGGTCCTGCTCCTGAGTTGCCTGCACTTTTGGGAACTGCTGTTCCTAAGACCAACAATACCGACCTCCGTACCACTGGTTGGGAGTTGCAGATTGGCTGGCGCGATCATCTGGAGAATGGCTTGAACTATGGTGTAACATTCAATGTTTCAGATGCTCAGGCTAAGGTAACCCGTTATCCAAACAACCCTACAGGTTCCTTGTCTAGCTATATCGAGAACCGCAAGGTAGGCGAAATCTGGGGTTATGAAACCATCGGAATTGCCAAGACTAATGATGAGATGAACCAGCATCTGGCTACCTTGCCAAATGGTGGACAGAGCCAGCTTGGCGACAAGTGGGCTGCTGGTGATATCATGTACAAGGATCTGGATGGCGACGGCAAGATTTCCAATGGCAGCAATACTTTATCAGACCATGGCGACCTGAAGGTTATCGGTAACAATACTCCTCGTTATCTCTTCGGTCTTGATCTCACCGCCAGCTGGAAGGGATTTGACTTCCGTGCATTCATGCAGGGTGTCATGAAGCGTGATTATAATGTGAATGGTTCATGGGGTGCGAGAGAATATCTGTTTGGAGCTACCAACTCTGGTGTATGGTGGGCTGCAGGTATTACCGGCGTTCAGGACTACTTCCGCGATTCTGAAACATGGTCTGTCAAGAATGGCTACGAATCAGAGAATCTGAATGCCTATCTGCCACGTCCACAGTACAGCGAGAAGAACATCCATACCCAGACACGCTATTTGCTCAATGCAGCTTATTTGCGTATGAAGAACCTTCAGATTGGCTATACCTTGCCACAGAGCTTGGTTTCTAAGGCAGGTTTGGGCAATGTCCGCTTCTTCGTTTCAGCAGAGAATTTGTTCACTATCACCGATCTTCCAAGTCAGTTCGACCCAGAGACCATCGATACCGCTTATGGTAATGGTTATCCTCTCTCTCGCACTTTCTCTTTCGGTGTTAACGTTACATTATAATTAAAAGGAGATATTAATATGAAATTCAAACATATAGCACTTATGTCATTGGCACTTGCTGCATCCTTCTCTTCTTGTAGTGATTATCTGGAGCAGGAGCCACCATCAAGCTTACCTTCTGATGGATTCTTTACTTCAGAGGCAAAGGTGAAAGCTGCTGCCGATCAGTTCTATGGTGATGTCTTGCCAGGACACGCCAACTGGAGCTACGGTCTTTATGCCGGCGATGTGAATACCGACAACCAGATCAACTGGAATGGTGATGGCAAGTTTGCCACAGGACTTTGGAAAACAGCCAATGATAACGGCAACTGGTCTTGGAATAATATCCGCAACATCAATTACCAGCTCAATTCTATCCTCGAGGCTCAGAAGGCTGGTAAGATCTCTGGTAGTGAGGCTATCATCAACCAGTATATCGGTGAGATCTACTTCATGAGAGCATACTGCTACTTTGATATGTTGCAGAAGTGGGGCGACCTTCCTATTGTAACCGAGGCATTCCCTGATAATGAGGAAATCCTGGTGGCTGCCAACAAGCGTCAGCCTTGCAACGAGGTGGCTCGTTTCATCATGGAAGACCTGGACAAGGCTATCTCGCTGATGCAGGATGGTTTTGACAAGAACCATACCCGTATCTCTCCAGATGCAGCCCGCCTGTTCAAGAGCCGTGTAGCTCTCTACGAGGGTTCTTGGCTGACTTATTTTGCCGGCACAGCTTTCGTTCCTAACGGCGAGGGATGGCCAGGCAAGGCTAAGGAGTATAATGCCAACTATCAGTATCCTACAGGTTCTGTTGATGCTGAGGCTAAGTATTTCCTGCAGGAGAGTGCCAAGGCTGCCGAAATGGTAGCTGACAAGTATAAGGATCAGTTGATGGTGAACACCGGTACTATTCCTCAGAAGGAAGGTGATCCTCAGAACCCTTACTTCAATATCTGGGGTACTACAGATATGTCGGGTACACCTGAGGTTATCCTTTGGCGCCAGTATAGCAAGGAGTTGGGTGTAGTCAATAATGTGGAGGTTGGTGTCCAGCATGGAGACTTTGGCGTAGGTCTTACCCGCTCTATGGTAGAGGGCTATGTGATGAAGGATGGTAAGCCTATCTATAATTCAGCCTATACCTATAGCGACCAGACTATCGCCGATGTAGCTACCAATCGTGACCCTCGTCTCACCATCTTCCTGAAGGTTCCTGGACAGAAGAATGTATTCAAGAATATGTCTGCTTCAGAGGATCACTATGTCATCGACGAGCCATATCCAACCATTACCACACGTAATACCGAGAATGACTATTCTACAGGTTATGCAATCCGTAAGGGTGGTACCTTTGATAAGGCTAATACAGGTAATGGTAACTGCTACAATGCAGCTGAAATCTTCCGTGCTACCGAGGCGCTGCTGAACTACATGGAGGCTGAGTATATGTTGACCAACAGTCTTTCTGGCAAGGTTCTGGAGTATTGGAAGGATGTACGTAAGGCTGCCGGCTTCACAGGTGATGCTGTTAACCCACAGGTTACCATCGATGCTACTGAGATGAGCAAGGAAACTGCCGACTGGGGTTCTTACTCTGCAGGCAAGCAGTTGACCGATAAGATTCTCTACAATATCCGTCGTGAGCGTCGTTGCGAGTTGATTTCAGAAGGTCTTCGTGGTATGGATTTGCAGCGTTGGCGTTCATACGATCAGTTGATGACAACTCCTGCTCACATGGAGGGTATTCATCTCTGGAATACTCCAATGCAGAGCTGGTATAACAACCTGAATGCCGATGGTTCTTCTAATGCCAACGTATCAAGCTCTTCTCTGAGCGAGTACTATCGTCCATTGGAGGTGAACATGACAGCTACCAACAGCTACAAGGATGGTTTCACCTGGCACATGGCTCACTATCTGCAGCCACTTCCTATCAAGCAGTTCCTGCTTACAGCAAGTGATTATTCTTCTGTAGAGAAGAGTCCATTGTATCAGAACCCATATTGGCCAACATCAGCAGGTCAGTCAGCAGAGAAGTAATCTTCTAGACTAAATAAGTATTCTAATAAATAAAGGCTCAGATGAAATTGTCCATTGATGGATAATCTCCTCTGAGCCTTCATTGATTCTGTGAAAATATAAAAACCTGTACGGGCATATTGGGTAATTTCAACCGTACAGTTAGCATTATTTTTCCTGCATTTTCTCGATTTGTGTCCCTTTTATACCGAATATTAGCCCCCTAAAAGGGGCTTTTTTCCTAATTTTGTAACCGAAATAAACAATTAGCGTTTTACTAACTTAATAATAACATCAGCAAAATGAACAAACTATTCACATTTATCATGTTGTGGATGATGTCCTGTCTCCCAATTCTGGCACAGGCTCCGATGGACGGAGGAGTATGGAAAGACAATACCGGCAAGCATATCAATGCACATGGTGGCAACATCTTCAACTACAAGGGTACCTACTACTGGTATGGCGAAAGCCGTTCGCAGGATGGCAAGCCTTACAGCTCTCTCGGCGTAAGCTGCTTTACTTCCAAGGATCTCAAGAAATGGACCAACCATGGATTGGTGCTCCCTGTATCCAATGAACCGGGTAGTGATATCGAGGGTGGTTGCATCATCGAGCGCCCTAAGGTGCTCTATAATCAGAAGACCAGGAAATTCGTCATGTGGTTCCATCTCGAATTTAAAGGGCAGGGATATGCTGCAGCCCGCTATGGTGTGGCAACCAGCGATACTCCTTTCGGACCATTCAAGTTCATCCGCTCAGGCAGAGTGAATCCAGGTCTTTATCCTATCGGATTCTCCAAGCCTGATACCACCGACCTCAAGCATCAGCTTCTCTTCCCAGAATTGAAAGAGTGGTGGACTCCAGCTTGGCGCAAGCAGATAGAACGGGGTATGTTCTGGATGAGAGACTTCCAGGGTGGACAGATGTCGAGAGATATGACCATCTTCATCGACGATGATGGAAAGGCTTACCACATCTATTCTTCAGAGGAAAACCTGACACTCCAGATTGCACAGTTGACAGATGACTACATGCAGCACAACGGTTGCTACGTACGAGTAGCTGCCGGTGGACAGAACGAGGCTCCAACCATCTTCAAGCAGGATGGCACCTACTGGATGATTACCAGCGGATGTACCGGTTGGGCTCCAAATGCAGCCCGCATGTTCAAGGCTAAGAATATCTTCGGCCCTTGGGAGCAGTTGCCTAATCCATGCCGTGGCGAGGGTGCCGACAAGACCTTCGGTGCACAGGGTACCTATATATATAAGGTGGAAACTGCAGCACAGAAGAAGATGTTCCATGGCGCCGACTATGTATTCATGGCAGATATGTGGAATCCGAAGCATTTGAGCGACAGTCGTCATCTCTGGATACCTATTTCCTGGGAAAATGGTGCTCCAGTGTTGAAAAAATGATAAAAAACACGGTCGCTCTGCTCGTTTCTAAATTATTTTAATTACATTTGCAGCATGAAAATGATAATACTGCAATCATCGCTTAACAGAATTCAACAAACTGACAAAATTGCAACTATCTGTGAATATGATAAATATCTTAATACAAAACTATAATAGTAATGAATAAAAGACTGTTCGTAACATTGAGTATGGCAGGATTGGCAATGGTGGCCTTTGGTGCAAGAAAACCGAAGGCTGCCATTAAGTCGTCTGTAAAGACGGTAGCCATCAAACAGCCAACTTTCACAGAGTGGCACGACCTCCAAGTGAATGAAATCAATCGTTTGCCTCTGCACACAATGCACTTCGCTTACGATCCTAACGACTTCCCTGGAACAGGTGCTGAGTATCTTGACAAGAAGAAGAGTATGAACTACCTGTCGCTCGAGGGCACATGGAAGTTCAACTGGGTAGCCAATGCAGATGAGCGCCCTACGGATTTCTACAAGACTGACCTTGATGACTCAAAATGGAACAACATCCAGATGCCAGGCAACTGGGAGATGTTGGGCTATGGCCAGCCTGAGTATGTAAACGTGGGCTTCGGATGGCGTGGCCACTTCGACCAGCAGCCACCAGCTGTTCCTATAAAGGACAACCACGTAGGTTCCTATCGTCGTGAAATCAATATCCCATCCAACTGGGATGGCAAGCGCATTATCGCTCACTTCGGTAGTGTAACATCCAACATCTATCTCTATGTTAACGGAAAGTTTGCCGGTTATGCAGAGGATAGCAAGGTTGCCGCTGAGTTTGATATCACTCCATTCCTGAAGAAGGGCAAGAACCTCATCGCCTTCCAGACATTCCGCTGGTGTGACGGTTCATGGTGTGAGGATCAGGACTTCTGGCGTCTGAGCGGTCCAGCACGTGAGAACTATCTCTATGCCCGCTCTAAGGATCATCGTCTGCTTGATGTCCGTGTAGAGACAGATTTGAAGAACAACTATAAGGATGGTTACCTCAACATCACAGCCAAGGTGCAGGGTAATACCCTGGCATACTTCGGTCTTTACGACCCGGATGGCAAGGAGGTAATCGTTACAGGTACCGATAATGTAAAGAATGGTGTGGCTAAGTATCAGCTCCGTGTGAAGAATGTTCGCAAGTGGAGTGCTGAGACTCCTAACCTCTATACCCTCGTTGTATCTCCTATCCAGAATGGCGGTATGTATTTGCCATACGAGATTGTACAGGTAAAGGTAGGTTTCCGTAAGGTGGAGATCAAGAACAAGCAGTTCCTGGTCAATGGCCAGCCTGTTCTCCTGAAGGGTGCCGACCGTCATGAGATGGATCCTGATGAGGGCTACAATGTAAGTGAGCAGCGCATGATTCAGGACATCATGATGATGAAGCGCATGAACATCAATGCCGTTCGTACCTGCCACTATCCAGACGATCCTCGCTGGTATGATCTCTGCGACAAGTACGGATTGTATGTTGTGGCTGAGGCTAACCAGGAGAGCCATGGTTTCGGGTATGGCGACGATGCGGCTGCCAAAAAGCCTGAGTTTGCCAAGCAGATCATGGAGCGCAACCAGCACAATGTGTCTATGTTCTTCAACCATCCTTCTATCGTAACATGGAGCTTGGGTAACGAGACCGTGATGGGCGACAACTTCCTGCAGGCTTACAAGTGGATCAAGAGCCAGGACAAGACCCGCCCTGTTCAGTACGAGCAGGCTCGCCGTGGCGAGGGTACAGATATCTTCTGCCCAATGTATTACCCTGTAGCAGCTTCCGAGAAGTATGCCAAGGATCCAAACAGTCCGATGCCTCTCATCCAGTGTGAGTACAACCACACCATGGGTAACTCTGGCGGTAATCTGAGCGATTACTGGGATCTGATCCGCAAGTATCCTATCCTCCAGGGTGGTTTCGACTGGGATTTTGTAGATCAGGCATTGCACCGCAATATCGTGAAGCCTATGAGCATCCTGCCTTACAAGATGAACAATGAGGAGCTTCGCAAGATAGAATATTGCTATGGTGGTGATTACAACAAGTATGATCCTAGCGACAATAACTTCAACTGTAATGGTATCATCGGTCCAGACCGTCAGATGAACCCTCATGCTTACGAGGTGGCTTATCAGTACCAGAACATCTGGACCAAGATGGTGAATGCCGAGACTGGCGAGGTAAGCGTACACAATGAGAACTTCTTCCGCGACCTGAGCAACTATGCACTGGCATGGAGGCTGGAAGAGGATGGCGTAGAGACTCAGAATGGTACCATTGCTGACCTCGATGTACCTGCACAGCAGACCAAGAACTTCACCATCCCTTACGACAAGAGCAAGATCAAGGGCAAGGAGGTATTCCTCAACATCGACTTCCGTCTGAAGGAGGCTGAACCACTGCTCACAGCCGGTCAGGTGATGGCTTATGCCCAGCTGCCGGTAGTTACCAAGCAGGCTTGCTCTGGCGACTGCAGCAAGATGCTGGCTCAGGGACATGGCAAGAAGAAGATGAAGCTTGCTGCCAAGAAGAACAATGTGGTAGCTGTTACCACCCCTAACCTCACCTTCAAGATCGACCGTTCTACCGGTCTTATCTCTGAGTATGCTTACAATGGCAAGTCATTGCTCGGCGAGGGTGGTACCTTGAAGCCAAACTTCTGGCGTGCTCCTACCGACAACGATATGGGTGCAGGCCTCCAGAAGAAGTTCAAGGCTTGGAAGAACCCTCAGATGAACCTGAAGAACATCGACGTGAAGAAGGATAAGAAGACCAACTCGGTAACTATCCTCACATCATTCGATATGCCGGAGGTTCAGGGTCAGATGGATATCACCTACGTAGTATTCGCCAATACAGGTGCCGTGAAGGTAACAGAAGACTTCAAGGCTACAGAGGGTGCTAAGGTAAGCGATATGTTCCGTTTCGGTATGTTGATGCAGATGCCATACACTATGGAGAAGAGCAACTACTACGGTCGTGGTCCTATCGAGAACTACTCAGACCGCAAGGACTGCATGCGCATCGGTGTTTATACAGATGATGCCGACAACCAGTACTTCCCATACATCCGTCCACAGGAGAGTGGTACCAAGAGCGATATCCGCTGGTGGAAGCAGACCGATGCTACCGGCTTGGGCTTGCAGGTGAAGAGCTGCACTCCATTCTATGCCAGCGCTATCCACTTCGATACCGAGGAGCTTGACGATGGCGACGACAAGGAGCAGCGTCACAGCTTCGACCTGAAAAAGTCTAAGTTCACCAATCTCTTCCTCGATTCAGCCCACATGGGTGTAGGCGGCGAGAACTCTTGGGGTGCTTGGCCTTTGGAGAAGTATCGTGTACATTATGGCAACAAGACCTTCACATTTACCCTCATTCCACAGGGTAAATAGTAGAAAAATAGCGATTTGAACGAAAATCCAATATATTTAGACAGAAAATCCACCTCATTTGGGGTGGATTTTTTGTATCTTTGCATCGGTATTCTGATACGTTATGCGTATTATCCATAGGAATATAAACAAACCTACAAAACAACAATAACAGAGCAATATGAGAAAAGCTAAAATTTTCGCAGCAATGCTGATGGCGATGTCTTCGCTCGGAGCTTTCGCACAGCATCAGTTTATGGTTCAGGCCAACAAGCCTGGAGTAGAAATCCAGCCTACCATGTATGGTATCTTCTTCGAGGATATCAACTTCGGTGCCGATGGCGGTCTCTATGCAGAGATGGTGGAAAACCGCTCTTTCGAGTTTCCACAGCGCCTGATGGGATGGAATACATTCGGTAATGTAACCCTCAACGACGTGAAGCCTGCCTTCGACCGCAACCCTCATTATGTAACTCTCGAGAGTGCCGGTGCGCGTGAGAAGCAGACCGGTTTGGAGAACCGTGGTTTCTTCGGTATGGGCTTGAAGAAGGATATGAAGTACGATTTCACCGTATATGGCCGTCTTCATCTCATCGATGGCAAGCAGGGCAAGATCCGTGTGGAGCTGGTCAATTCCAAGAATGATGTCATTGCCAAGCAGGTCATCAACATCACCAACAACAAGTGGCAGAAGCTTACAGCTACCCTGACCTCTCCTCAGACCGATGCCAAGGGTTTGATGCGAGTATATCTGGAGAAAGGTTCTGAGAGCGTAGATCTCGACCATATCTCTCTCTTCCCAGAGGACAACTGGAATGGTCTCCGTGCCGACCTCGTACAGGATTTGGCTGACTTGAAGCCAGGCATCTTCCGTTTCCCTGGCGGATGTATCGTTGAGGGAACCGACCTCGATACCCGTTATGAGTGGAAGAACTCCGTGGGTGCTCCTGAGAACCGTCCTCTGAACGAAAACCGCTGGAGAGATACCTTCCCACATCGCCTTTTCCCTAACTACTATCAGTCATTGGGCTTGGGCTTCTACGAGTACTTCCTCCTTTCAGAGAAGATTGGTGCTGAGCCATTGCCAATTCTCTCTGTAGGTCTGGCTTGCCAGTATCAGAACGATGATAAGGATCCTAATGCGCATGTAGCTGTCAAGGATCTCCAGAGCTATATCGACGATGCACTCGACCTCATCGAGTTTGCCAATGGTCCTGTCACCTCCAAGTGGGGTAAGCTCCGTGCCGATATGGGTCATCCTGCTCCATTCAACCTGAAGCAGATTGGTATCGGTAACGAGCAGTGGGGACCTATGTATCCTGAGCGCTTGCAGAAGTTCATGGAGCAGATCCATGCCAAGTATCCTAAGATCAAGATCTGCGGTTCATCAGGTCCTTCTGCTGATGGCAAGGATTTCGACTACGGTTGGGAGCAGATGCGCAAGTTGGGCGTAGATATGGTGGATGAGCACTACTACAAGAGCCCGGAGTGGTTCCGCAGCAATGCCAGCCGTTACGACAAGTACGACCGCAAGGGTCCTAAGGTATTTGCCGGCGAGTATGCTGCCCATGCCGAGCACGACCCTAACTCTTGGGAGGCTGCGCTTTCAGAGGCTGCCTTCATGACCGGCTTGGAGCGCAATGCCGATGTGGTTTATCAGGCTACCTATGCTCCTCTCTTCGCTCACGTAGAGGGATGGCAGTGGCGTCCGGACCTCATCTGGTTTGATAATCTCAGCTCTGTGCGTTCAGCCAACTACTATGTTCAGCAGCTCTACGGCGAGAACAAGGGTACCAACGTATTGAAGCTTACCGAGAACGGCAAGGCTGTAGCTGGCGAGAATGGTCTCTATGCCACCGCTTGTTTCGACAAGGCTACCAAGAGCTACATCGTGAAGATTGCCAACACCTCTAACGAGGAGAAGGAAATCAACGTTACCTTCAACGGCATCAAGAAGTTGAACCCTGGCAAGATGACTGTTCTCCATGCTGATGATATCCAGGCAGAGAACAAGATCGACAACAAGAACGTGGTTGTTCCTGTTGTATCAGATGCTCAGGCTAACGGCAACGTCTTGAATGTGAAGATGAAGGCGAACAGCTTTGTAGTATATAGATTCTAAGTTTAGTTTTAAAGTTTATGTAGTGTATAACCATTTAAGGTAGAAAGATGATGAATCCCTTGCAGCAGAAATGTTGCAAGGGATTTTTTTATATCCGATGTTCACCATGTGGGCAATGCGTGCTCGTCACTTGTCCATTTTCTGCAAATAATTAACGGATTGTTCCCTTAAAATATCTAATAGTTTCTTTTATTTCATTCTTTTTTATTAATTTTGTGAATGGAAATAATAAAAAATATATGATCAAGATAAAAATATATATATTGAGTGTTTTGTTGCTGCTGGTTTCATGTACTGGAAATAAAGTCATAGATGAGCAGATAACTAGAGCAGATAGTCTGATGGAAACCAATTCAGATTCTGCTTTAGTAGCTTTAGGTATGCTTGATAGCCTAAGAAAGAACAATCCCAAGATGAGTAAAGCTCAACAGATGCGTTTTGATTTGATTTATGCCAAAGGCATGAACAAAGGCTTTGTAGATTTTACTACGGATAGCGTGATGAAGCAAGTTGTAGCCTATTATAACCAGTATGGCTCGGCAAATGAGCGAATGCTGGCCTATTATCTGTTGGGATGTGCGTATCGTGATCTCGATGACTCTCCTGCATCCTTGGATTGCTATCTCCAGGCGACAGAGCAGGCTGATACGTTAAGCAGAGATTGTGATTATCATACATTGGCGAGGATTTATGGGCAAGTGGGAGATGCGTATTTAAGACAAAGAATGCCTTTAAACGCAAAGAATGCCTATCGGAAAAATGAGAAATATTCTTGGATTGCCAAAGATACATTAGAGGCTTTAATTGCCGCAGAGTCTCAGGTTAACTCCTCGATTATGTTAGAATCTCCTTCACAAATTATAGAACAATGTCTTGATGTATACAATAACTATAAGAAATTCGGTTATCCAACAGAGGCTGCTCGTTCCTTGGGCGTACCTATGTCATCTTTGATTTTGACTAAGCAATATGCCAAAGTCAAAAGATATATGGATATCTATGAAAGAGAATCTGGATATTTTGATGGAAAGTTGAATCCGGGCGTTAATTATGGCTCCTATTTTTATGCTAAGGGACTATATTATTTGAATATACATTCAGATTCTGCTAAAATGTGCTTTCTAACATGCTCGAATTTGGCCAAAAGTGCAAATGCTAAACGATTAGCATTTGATGGTTGGTATAGATATTACAAACAGAAGAATCTTATTGATTCGATTAAAATGTATGCAGAATTGTTTATCCAATATAGTGATAGTGTTAGGGCGCATAATGAGGTTGAAGCTATGTCCCAAACGGCTGCATTGTATAATTATTCTCAATGGCAGAAACAAGCAAAAATACAAGAAGTAGAGAAAAATAGGGCTCGTATGGTCATTCTTCTGATGATAGTACTGGTTATTGTGCTTATTATTGTTGTAGTTCTGTATGTCAAGAATTTAAGGAAACCTAAAATCCGCAACTATCATCCAATACACGATTAAGGGTAGATTTATGAGTCGTTAGTAGCAGCTTTCAGTAAA
>NZ_JBBNGE010000056.1:0-19761 GCF_040095255.1 Segatella sinensis
CCAAAGATGACTACGGTGGCTACGGCTACTGCCGTCTTGTAAGGCTTCGGACGAATGGCCCCATCCACACCCAATACTGCTGCAGCTCCACAGATGGCACTTCCGCAAGCGGTGAGCAGTGCGATACTGCGGTCAATTTTCAGGAGTCTTCCCACCAGGATTCCCAAGCCGATGGTGCCGCATACAATGATGGCATCCATTACGATGGCAGAGAAGCCCACAGCCATCACATCCTGGAAGGTAAGCTTGAAACCATAAAGGATGATGCCTGTGCGGAGGATTCGCTTACTGCAAAACTTGATGCCCGGTACCCAGGTGTCGGGCAGGTTGTTACGCAGACTGTTGGCATAGAGCATACCAATGATGATGCCCACTACCATCGGGCTAAACGAAAGAGCTTTCACCCAATCCATGTCGCCGATGTAGAAGGCTGCGCAGGCGAAGAGCGTGATGAGCAATATGCCATGCAGCATACTGCTCCTTTGTTCTGATAATCTCATATTTTTCTTTTTTGTCGGTTAATCGCTTTTGAAAAGCAGGTGCAAAGGTACGAAAAATCATGAGATGTTGTATATATATATAATAACTATACGTTATAACCTTTGGTTATGAATCTCTTGAATGTCTGCTGGAGTTTGGCGGTTTCGCCTCTCTTCTCTACAAACAGAAATTCTCGTTCCATCTTTAGGTCTTCAATTTCCAGAACCTTGAAAACTTGTTCATAGATACTCCTGGAGATGGCTCTTACGCTGATGATACCCATGCATAAGGAATGTTCCACGAAATGCTTGATGCCCTCTGTGGTTCCCAGATTCATCTCTATGTTCAGATCAGAAAGATCAATACCGTTTTTTTGCAGGGCTTTTTGGATGACATCCAAAGTTCCGGAGCCTAATTCACGCAGCACAATAGGTATCTGTTTGAGAAATTCCAGGGAAATCTCGTCTTGTTGGGCTAGGGGATTGGAACAATGTACGAACGCCACCAGCTCATCTTTCATGAAAGGAGTGTATTTAAAGGTGGGCTGACGCTTGATTCCTTCCACCATACCTAGGTCTATTCTTCCAGCAGCAAGAGCGTCCTCTATCTCATGAGAATTTCCGCTGAGCAGGGTAAGACGAATATCGGGATATTGTTTCCTGAATTCAGCAATCAGTTCGGGGAGAACATATTGCGAGATGGTGGTACTGGCTCCGATGCGCAGTTCGCCACCTGATTTCTCAGTGAGTTTCTTCATGTCGAAATCGAGATTCTGATAGGCATTGATAATCTTGCAGGCATGGTCAAGCATAAGTTGTCCGGCACGGGTGAGCTGGATGCGATTGCCGATTCTGTCGAACAGTTGCACCCCATATTCCTTTTCAAGCTCCTGTATGTGCTTGCTGATGGCAGGCTGGCTGATGAATAGTTCGTTGGCAGCCTTAGTGAAACTCAGGAGTGTTGCCACACTTCTGAAAACTTTCAGTCTTGTATCTATCATTGTATGTTCCTTTGTCTTTTCAAAAAACCTCGTCAATATTATACCCAGTAATTCAAATTTTCTGCAAAGATAACAAAAATCTTCAAATCAATTGTTGGTTTAACATAAAAATCGTATCTTTGCATTCTAAATATACAATGACATTATGAATATTAAAAACATCCACTTGGTCTATTATAGCGCCACTTTTTCAACAAGACGTGTAGTCCGTGAGATTGCATCCCAGTTTCAGAAGCCAGTTAAGGAGTATGACATCACTTCTGATATGCTGAAGGATGATGTCTCGCTTGGAAGTGAAGAGGATTTGTTGATTGTGGGAGTACCTTCCTATGCTGGTAGAGTTCCTGAAATGGCAGTTCGTTCATTGAGACGTTTTCTTGGAAACAATACCCCAGCCATCATAGTATGTGTCTATGGTAACAGAGCCTACGATGATACGCTCATCGAGCTGAAGGACCTGGTGGAATCCCATGGCTCCAAGATACTTTCTGCGGCTGCCGTCATAGCCCAGCATTCCATTTTCCCTAAGATTGCAGAGGGAAGACCTGATGCTGATGATATGGCCAAACTCCATGATTTCGCTTCAAAGAGTAGTCAACTTCTATCCCAGATTTCAAAGATGGCAGCAGTTAGCCGGCTGATGGTAAATGGCAACCGCCCATATCGTGATACTAAGCCAATTCCCTTGCATCCAGAAGGAAGCAAGGGAAAATGTACTTCCTGCCATGCTTGTGTGAAGATGTGCCCTGTCGGAGCCATTACTCAGGACGAACCATATAAGACCAACGAAAAGAAATGTATCTCGTGTGGTAGATGTGTAGTGGTCTGCCCTCAGCATGCCCGCCAATTTGGAGGTCTGTTATATAAGGCAGTCAGCTGGAAATTTGAGAAGGCCTTTGCCGAATCCAAGCAGCCTGAGTTCTTCTATGTAAAAAGTTAAAACATAAGATGTAGACTGCAATGAGTAGATACAAGAATATCATCTTTGATGTAGGAAGCGTATTGGTGAACTGGATGCGCATGAACCTCTATACCACTCTGTTTCATGGCGACATGGAGAAGGCTAGGTGGATAATCGATCATGTGGTGACGAATGAATGGAATGATCAGACAGACTTGGGAAAGCCAATAGATGAATGTATTTTCGAATTAAAGCAGGCTTTTCCCAAGTATGCTCCTTACATAGGTGCTTACTGGTATTGTTACAAGGATATGGATGGTGGTGAAATTCCCGGAATCTATGAAATCATGTCCGAGTTAAAGAATAGAGGCTATCATTTGTTCTGCCTTACCAACTGGTCTCATGAGACTTTCCCATTAGTCAGGGAAGTCCATGCACGTCTGTTTGATATGTTTGAAGGAATCGTTGTGAGTGGTGAGGAGAAGATGGTAAAGCCCAATCCGGAGATTTATCAACTTCTTCTGAATCGTTATGATCTACAGGCATCGGAAAGCATCTTCATCGATGATCGGCAAGTGAATGTAGATGGTGCCAATCGTGTGGGGATCCATGGTATCCTTTTCACTGGAAGTCTAGACTTAAGACAGCAATTAGGCGTCTGTGTTTTTTAGAATATGGCAAATATTTTCTAATATAATGATGGCTAGTTTGGGATAAAGAATCTCAAACCAGCCATTATTTTCTAATGAAGGGTATTTTCTTAAGAAGATTATTCTTTTTTTCAGCAACATTATTTGGCTAAGTTCCCCAGGATAGATATCTGGAGACAGCGCTCAATCTTTGCCAGTGTTTCAAGAGATAGATTCTCTTGTCCTTTGAGAATCTTGGACACATATTGCTGACTGCATCCCATAAGTTCTGACAAACGTTTCTGTGTCATTCCTAATTCATCCATTTTATCGAGCATTTTCATTGCAATATGCTGAGAATAGCGAAGCCATGACTTGTTTGCCATGCGCCATTCTGCATTCTCACGCCATTTTGATGGAGAAGAAGCCTGATGCTCTTTAAGTTTTGAAACTATTTCATTAGCAGTTTTCATAATAACCTCCTTTCTTTTTTATAAAATTTCATTTAAGAAGTCCATGAAGGAGTCCTTATCGGCAATATCGTTGTTAATCAAAAAACGTCTCACTTTTTCCATACGGGCAAGTTCTACTAACGTATGTTCACGTTCCTGCATGGTACGGGTTAACTTGATAGCCCCTCCTGTAATGATATAAATACCTGGTTCAAGCTTGATGGCATAAATTCGAAGCCACGAAGCATGGCGAGGGGTGTTTCGAAGGCGTGCCTTTTCCTTACCCAAAAGCATTTCTGAAGTACGACAATTTTCCAATGGACGGAAAATCTTGTCAAGGTCTGCATCTGGAGATATGTTCATGATGAGACACTGTAAGCGTTCACTATCTTCAATCGTATCATAAATGGCTTGGTTGACATCTGTGATTTTGAAGTAGGAGGCTAAATCATCTGTATTCTGCTTAAAGAAGTTGCGTAACCATGCAACATCGTTCCATTGTCCAAGTATGGAATCAAGAACGTTGTCAAGGCAGTCGTCATATCTGACAGCCCAGAGGTGCTCGTTTTCTGTGATAACGATCGAATCTCATAATCGTACTATTTTATAATGCGAAGATACAATAAAAAGTTTAAATGTACAACTTATAGGTTTATTATTTAAGAATATTTAATGAAGGGATGTTTGTTTTGGACTACTACAGACCTATGATACTCATCACATGATGAAGGCTTTTGGCATTTTAAAAACCTTCATCATGTGAGGAGTAATTGTATTCCGCAATAGAGTCGTTGTTCTTTCAATACAAGAGCTTGCTTACCTCTGCCGGATTCAAAGCCCATTCATAGGTATAGCTTTCGTCTGCCTGACTCTCATCAAACAAGATTTCAAGACCTTGTGCCTCTGCCTTTAATCGAAGGAGCTCTCCAATCTTAAGTTTTCTTTGAAGTCTCTTGAGCAGCGCCTCTATGTCTTCTCTACAAGCAGAACGAAGCGTTTGTCCTGAGACTGGCATTTCCAACCAAATGATTTCTCTTCTGGCTATATCCAGAACCCCGAAGACAAGTCCCTTGGCAAGATAGTCATCACCCACTCTTACCATGTGCTGAACACATGATGGATCGTAGGCAACACCATCTTTTTCAGATATTGTCATTTCATTGGCAGAATCCATCCATCCCACCACAAGATTTGGTGACAGTGAACCACAGGAGTATGCATTGCAGGTAAAGGTCGCATACCTGGCACCAGCTTTCTCCAGCTCAGGTAAAGACAAATCTATATACTCTGCCGTTCCCACCATCTCCGGTATGCTTCTGATGTCACCCGAATGCTTGGCACCGGTGCATGTGAGATGATAGTAGGCACATTCCTCTATCTTGTCATCATATGAAATCCTACAGCTAAGATCCATGTCCAGGTGTTGGGCGTGAAGACCCTTGCCCCATTGCAAGAACAATCTAACAGCATCACCTTCCACTGGAAATCTCGTACCCATCAAGGCGCAGCTGGTATCCTGTATGGTAGAAGAACGGTCACCTACGCTGATTGGGATATCAAACAGTTCTGGTGCAATATAGATGGTCTTGCTTTCTGTATCCATATCCTTGAAGCGTCTGAGCATGGCATGTTTGTATACACCATATACCGCATCCACCATCTGCTGACGTTCCTCTCTCGAATACAGAGAAAGCAACTTATTATGCTCGATTGTTATTCTTAATCCGGTAATTGTCTGTATGGAGCGAATAGAGTTCTCGTCAAAGTAAATCTCGGCAGCATTGCCTAGAGAAACCAGAAGTCTCATAGGTAGTTTATCTGCTACCTCCTCAAAAGCTTTCAAAGTCTCTTCGCAACCAAACCTCAACATGGTGGCAAACAGGCAGCGGGCAAAAGAGCCTGGTCTGGATTTCAGTAAATCTAACACCTTCTTTGCCTCCTTTTCCTTGCTAGCCTTGTCTATGCAGCCTTGCCATGTGGTGTAATCCTGGTTGTAGAATACATCCATGATTTCTGCCAAATGCTCAAATCCCTTTCTCTTGGCATATTCTGCCAAACGGAGAGCGCGAATGAATCTTACCCACATACCACGCTTAGGATTCATGTCCTCAGCCGCTTTCTTGGCAGAAAGCGAGGTTGCATTCATCCATTTGGCTACCATCTTGCATGTCTTTCTGGAGTATTTCAGCTTGAGATGCTCCTTCATTCGTTCCTGGTAGGTGAGAGAGGTATCCCCTGCCATCCCCATCTGATAACCTAACCTTCTTGCATTGGCCTGGAGAACAGATGGCTTGATAATCTGCAGCTGCCCAGTTTTCTCATACCAGAGATATCTCAAGATGTCAGTAGGGGTCTTCAAGTAGGATGTGGCTTTATCACCATCCTCCTTCCTTACCAGATTTCTGATGACCAGCATCATGGTCTCTTTCATGCTGATCTCTATTCCTTCTGGAACATCATATTCATCCAAAAGAAGCTCCAGACTGTTTTTCTGAGTCATGTCCAGTGGAGTGGGAGAGGAGAGTAACGATTGAAAAACCTCCTTCAGCTCTTTTCCCGTGAACAGGCGCAGTTCCTTTAGCTTGCTTCCCTGACCCTTGAAAACATAATCAGTCGCAACGAATGGTGTACCACAGTAGGGACATCCATTGTATCTCTCCAAAGGGAAAGTTCCCTCAGGAATCAAATGTCCACAAGGTAGGGTAGTACCCCTGATATCCACTTCCTTGTGTAAGATATTGGCAATCCAGGTAATGAAATGATCCACAGCTCCTTCTTTAGTAGGAACATTCCAATCCTTGACTAGTGGAGACCAATTGAGTTCTACTCCCATTACATCCTCGATGACGGCAACAATATCTGTCAGTTCTTCTACAGATACCATGCCAAGACCATGTAACAGCTCCTCGCTTACACAATAGCCGTACTCTTTTAATCGCTCCAAAAGGGAATAGACTGCTGGAGTGATTTCCGAAGACATGTTGATGTCTTCCTTCCTGATGTCAAGATACAAAGCCTTGTACCTCAATGCAACTTTTACTAAAGCCTTGTCGTTCATAATCAATCTATATTATAATAAGGTAATCGAGGAACTCCAACTATGAAACTGCAATTCAAGCTATGAAGTAAGTCCCTCTTGACCTAAGTTAATAATTGGGCTGCGGGCAGGACTCGAACCTGCGACACTAGGCTCTCATTGCAGAAGTATGTGTAAGTTGACCTCCTGGAAGAAGATGATTCCCACACAAAACTATGCTCTACCAACTGAGCTACCGCAACCATAAAGGATGTGGAATAGGGTGGTAATGGAAAAACTGAGTACCCATAGCTATAGTGTATTACCACTAGCGATTCATTAATGAAGTAAGTCTTTCTTGACCACCACGATCTCTTCACACATCCAGAAATCTTGTTTTCTGGTGCAAAGGTATATAATAGGTGTGCAGCCTTTCTGCGTAGCAAGAAATATTTTTGTCTTTGGTGTGTTTTCTTTGTGTTTTCTTGTTTGTTCCAATGTTTTTTACTATTTTTGCACCTGGTTTTAACACCTAGGAAGGTTACAACATCCTGTAATACCTTGCATCCTTCGTTCCGTTCTTAACTGTTTGGAGTGAACCTTGCTTAGATGTCACTCGATATATGCAGCAGTCCCATGTATTTGAATAAACAAACTTTAGAACAGAATATGTCAGTAACAACCGAACAAAAGAATCTTCATCTGCTTCCTCATAATAGAGAAGCTTATGAAAAGGTGATGGCTCATTTTGAGAACCATCAACGTGCAGCTATAGTACATGCCACTGGTACTGGTAAGAGCTATTGTATTGCAGCAATTGCTTCCCATTTTTCAAAGGTATTGGTCATGGCTCCCAATAATTTTGTATTGAACGAGACCCAGAAAGTGTGTAATGAAGGGGTAGAGTTCCGTACTTATGCAAGTTCCATCTATGATGAAGTCCCTTCCACAGGCTATGATTTGATAGTCCTTGATGAGTTTCATCGTGCGGGTGCACCAGAATGGGGGCATGGTGTTAAAAAGATAATTGCAGCTAATCCTATAGCAAAAATCTTAGGTACGAGTGCGACTCATATCAGATATTTGGATCATGAGCGAGATATGGCAGAAGAACTTTTCGATGGCAACATTGTTAGCTACTTGAGTCTTGGACTTGCCTTGAAAAAGACTATTCTTCCTACTCCGATTTATGTTTCTTCATTGTATTCTGCTGATGAAACAATAGAGAAGGCAAAAGGGGCTATTAGAACTTCCAAGTATATGGAAGATGGAGAGAAGAAGACCTATTTGCATCGTCTTGCAGGAATTTCACGCAGTTGGTCTGAGGCACATGGAGTATCTCCTATCATCAAAAAATATTTCAGTTCCGATATCAAGAGAATTATTGTCTTTTGTTCTAAGGTTGCCAAAGCTGCCAAAGCCAGACAACTTCTTGGGGACTGGTTATCTTCTGCAGGTTTCAAGCGTATCCGTTTCTATCAGATTGATTATCAGGAGAAATACCTCTCCAAAGAAATGGAGGATTTCGAATTGGACAATTATGACGGGTTAAAGGTAGCCATTTCTGTAAATATGCTTAATGAAGGAATTCATGTGCCACACGTGGATGGGATTATCATGCTCCGTTCAACCATATCCCGTCTTATCATTGAGCAGCAAATTGGTCGTTGTCTTACGGCAGAGAACATTTTGAAGCGTCCTGTTATTCTGGATTTAGTAAACAATATGGATACTATGTTGCTCGACTACTGCAAAACTTATAGTTTCGGTGGAGGTAGTAATGGTAATAATGAAAGTTCTTCAAATGATGAATTGGAACCTTTTCCTTTTGAAGTAATAGACGAATGTAGAGATTTTCGTGAGTTTTATGAGGAAATATGCAAATTTGATGATGTTGCAGAACTGAAGGATGACATTTGGTATGATCATTTTTTACCACTTTTGACAGAATTTTATGATAAAAATGGTCGTCTTCCTTATCCTTCTGAGGATTTAAAGGCTGTCAGATTTATTGAAAAACAGCGTTTTCCGATGAATCAGCGTAAATATCCTCATCGTATGAATTGGTTGGTAGCACATGGTTATTCAAAGGAACCAGTTAAGCGTACAGGTTTAGATGAACGGCTTGATATCCTTGAAGAAGCTATTAAAAAGAACAACGGTAAGTTGCCAACACAGAAGGAAGATTCATATGTGAATGGAATTTACCAGGAGTTTCAGAAATTCTTGAAGGGTAAGAAGAAAAACAAGAGTTTGACACAGGCACATCTTGATAGATTCCAGCGGATTTTACAGATGTATGTTACTCCTATGAAGGCAGTACAGGTTCGTTTTGAGAAAATCAAGAAACGTGTGGAGCAGGAAGGAATCATCCAGCGTGGTTCCGGTATAGCCAGTGATCTGGATTATATTTGGATTAGAAATCACATGAACCGCCTGGAAATATCAGAAGGTATGAAGGCAGAGTTGAGAAAAATGATAGGTTTAGAAGACAACGAACCTATATGTAAGGGAAATGAAGCTCTAAAGAAGTTTGTCATTGAACGTGGCTTTTTGCCTACTCCTAAGGATAAGCCTTACTACGGCATCTTGATGAAATTTCACAAAAGAGGTGGTGCTGCTATTCGAAATGACCCTGAAACTTATGCCTTCCTGCTAGATCATGGTTTTGCTCCTTATGAGGAAAAATAAGACAGGATATAAGTGAATTTTACAAAGGCAAATCTGAGGGCATCATAGTAAAATGTACTCAGATTTGCCTTTATAGATAAAGAGTAATTTTTCCCTATGAAGCATAACAATTTTCATATATCCTATATATCAGGTTTTAACCTGCAAAGGTATAGCATAGGTGTGCAGCCTATCTGCATAGCAAGAAATATTTTTGTTTTTGGTGTGTTTTCCTCCTGTTTTCTTGGCAGTTTCAGTATTTTTTGTTACTTTTGTACACATAACATATAAATAGCAATAGTTATGAAAGAATACAAAGTAGAACCCGACGCAACTAGAACCACGACTGGATGCATTTCTTTACTGAGTTTTATACTTGGTGCCGGTTTTTGTGATCTAGCTATGACTCCAGGTTCACCATCATGGGCAGCAGATGCAATGATATGGTGTCTTATAGTCTTTTTCGTCACTTTTTTGCTTTGGAGATTGATGCGAATGCAAGACGATAATATTTAAAGTTTTTAATAGCAATAATGTTTGTTAAACATATTTGTTATAATATGGTGTTAGAGCGCACAAAAAAATAAAGTACCGATTTTATTCATTGCAGTGAACGTAAAAATCGGTACTTTAACTTATGCTATATTCTTGTATAAAATTTATACTTGACACTCCCAGTGTTTACTTCTGTCAATACGTTTTAAATACCATAGTATGCAAACATTATTTGAAATAGTCAAATAGGAATATTGGGAAAGCATTGAGTACTGCTACTTTGCAATCTTCGGTATTTACATACTGCTCTAATTGTGAGTTGAATATTTTATCTTGAAGTATGTCTTCTTTAGATGCAGGCATCATATTCTTCCCCTTACATAGATAGTTCGCTTTTCCCACATTCATTTCTTTTAAATATTCCCAATTCTGCTTGACTTCCTTCGTCTCTTCTTCTGTTGGCTCTCGATGATCTTTCAGTAGGATGAAATCGAAACTGTCATACGCAGAAAAATCGGCAGATACACCTTTGAACTTACCACACTCAGAACGTGTTACAGAATACGTCCAATAGTTTGCATCGGGCAACTGCTTGGTATATCGTATAGACTCAACCATCGGATAGTCAATATAAAGCCTACCAAACTCCGTTTCATTATTGAAAGTTTCAAGCATTTCCTTTACCTGCCTGTTGATTTCTTCGAGTGATAAATTCCGGTTATGAAAGTCATAGTCGAAGAACAGATAGATTTCCGAGATGTCAGCAGAAGCATCAATATCCTTAAGCGGATTGTCTGCTTGACCGGCAAATTTCTCCATAAGCAAAGACACAATATCTCCATCGCCATCATACTCCTGCAAATCTTTGTATAGTTGATAGATGTTGTTATTATAGGAACATACAATCTGCTCATCTCTGTTTGCAAAGTATAATCGCTGGATGGTGCGGAACAAATCCGGCTCCCGTTTTACTCCTTCAAAAACGAATAGTATCATACTTCGAATGCGTTACCTCTAAACATTTTTTCAATATTATGCCCGAATCTCAACTCTTTTTGGGTACAGTCGCTCAACGGCTTGATTTTGTTGTCTTGCAAGATGAAATTGCAGTCTGGGCGAAGCAAGTCGTTAGTCATCAAGTAGGTATTGTGTGATGACGTAAAAGCCTGACATGGGAGGGCAAAGAGGGTCTTGCAAACCTCATAAGAGAGTCTGAAATGATAGAAAGCATCAAATTCATCGATGAAAACGAACGATGCATTTGTCATCTGTTTCAGCCAGTAATAAAGTAGCATCAGAGATTGAGTACCCGTTGATGCTATCTTATCGAATGGAATGCGACCTAATCCAAAAACGCAATACAACTCTTTATCATCATCATTTGGCTCCTGGAACTCAAAACGTTGTCCGCTTACCCGATGGATGAAGTCCTCAAAGTCCCGAGTCAGCTGATTCTTGATGATATACTCATCGAGATTTGCCGGAGCAGTAGCCAACCCCATAAACTCATTTTTTTCAACACTTCTAAACCATAACATTGAGTTTACGAATTGCTGCAGTTTCAGAAGATAATGCTCTTTGGCAAGAGGATAGGAAGTAAGCAGAAAGTTTACGATGGATACATTGTTGGCATTATTGGCAAGGTTTGCCTTCACTGCAGAATCCATCGGGAACTCAGTTTCATCCAATGTCAAGACAGAATTCTTATTGCAGAAAATAAGCTTGTTATTCACTACAAGTTCTTCTTCCTCCAGCTTTCCATCAGGCGATTTGCTATATGTATATTGTAACGTATCATCTCTAAACTTGAAGGCATATTCAAATTTTACGGGGAAGTTCAACTTTCCCGTATATGTAAAGTTATCATAATAGTTCACCTTCTTCCACTTCTGTGAAAGATGATTGGTGATGTCGAAGATGGCCATTGCAAAGTTCGACTTGCCAGAACCGTTAGGTCCATACACGATGCCATTCTTGATGATACCATCTTTAATGGCAAAAGTATTGAACGAATAGTTACTTGGTTTCGACAAATCCCATTCTATGCGATTGGCAAATCCTCTATAGTTCGTTACGGCAAATTTTACTAACATGATTCTATATACTTCATTTTAATTGATAACAATAATGTTGGTGCAAAGCAAAGATGCACAGAAACGACGAAACTAGTTTTATTTATGGTGTTTAGTGCTGCTTAGCATTTGCAAAGATATACAAAATATCAATATGCCGTAATTTTTTTACGGATATTTAAGATAATAATTCTTATCGGATGAAGGAAGGAAAGCCTAGCCTTTATTTTTTATTGATTTTTAAGTAGATATGATATGTAAGACAAGGTGGGTTAAATAGAATATAATTCCCACATAAAGGCTACGTTCTAGAAACCGAGCTACCGCAACCATGAAGGATGTGAGATAGGGAGGTAATATACTAAAATCATGTTAAACTTGCAAAGGTACATCTTAGGTGTGCAGCCAATCTCCATTGCAAGAAATATTTTTGTTTTTGGTGTGTTTTCCTCCTGTTTTCTTGGCAGTTTCAGTATTTTTTGTTACTTTTGTACACATAACATATAAATAGCAATAGTTATGAAAGAATACAAAGTAGAACCCGACGCAACAAGAACCACGACTGGATGCATTTCTTTACTGAGTTTTATACTTGGTGCCGGTTTTTGTGACTTAGCGATGACCCCAGGTTCACCATCATGGGCAGCAGATGCAATGATATGGTGTCTTATTGTCTTTTTCGTCACTTTTTTGCTTTGGAGATTGATGCGAGTACAAGATGATAATATCTAAAGTTAGCAGAGAAGAATCCATAAACGTAAGTTATATTTATCATAATTCTCGTTAGAAAATAAAGTGCTCGGCGTCAACCCTACATACGAGGTGGTTGAAGTTTAGTGCTCTATCCTTGAACCATATCTAAATTTATCGCAAATGAATAGTCTGCAGTTAATGGCCACATTACCTGTAGGCTTTTTTATGTAGAGCAAAAAAACTACTACGAAAAATGAAAAAACATGGAAATTTAAAAAAATAATTGTATATTTGCAAATGAAACGAATGATTTAGGTATTATGGTAGAGACAAACGATAGAAAATTACCTGTTGGCATCCAGTCTTTTGAGGAAATCAGAATGGGTGGATATCTTTATGTTGACAAGACAGATATCATCTGGCAGCTTGCCAACAAGGGAAAGAAGTATAATTACCTGAGCCGCCCACGCCGCTTTGGTAAATCCGTCCTAGTCGATACGCTCGAAGCCTACTTCATGGGCAAGAAGGAACTCTTCGAGGGATTGAAAATTATGCAGCTGGAGACGGAATGGGTGAAGCGGCCTGTTATCAGATTGGATATGAGTCAGGCCGGTGCGGAACCAGAAAGCATACGGAGCTATTTAGACGATGCTTTTCATACTTATGAAATCGGAAACGATATTGCAGTACGCCAAGGCAGCTCTCTTGCCGTAAGACTAAAGAAAATCATAGAGACTTCTTACACTAAAACGGGTCTGCAGGTGGCTGTTCTCATCGATGAATATGATTCTCCGTTGCAGCATTCCTGGAAGACTCCGCAACATGAAGCATGTACGAGTGTCTATAGAGAAGTATTTTCTGTATTGAAAGCTCAGGATAAATACGAGAAGTTTGTTTTCATCACGGGTATAACCAAGTTTACGCAAATTTCGCTATTCTCAGTTCTCAATAATTTGAGCAACATCAGTTTCGCTCCTGAGTATGCTGCTCTTTGCGGTATCACGAAAGAAGAAGTCCTCAATGATTTCAATCCGGAAGTCAATAAACTGGCTACAAAGAATGGGTGGACTTTCGATGAAGCCGTTGCACAGTTAACGACATTCTACGATGGTTATCATTTCAGTCATGAAAATATGGTTGACATATTCAATCCATTTAGTCTTGTCAATGCCCTTTCTGATTCCAGTCTTAAGAATTACTGGGCTTCCTCTGGAGCAACCTCGTTACTTCCTAAGTTTGTGGATGATATAGAAATAAGATTGAAGGATTTCGAAAAATGTCCGATGGATAGTGATACCCTGGAGACTTCTGACGTGACAGGCGGTGGAGCAGAACTGTTCCTCTATCAGTCTGGTTACCTTACGATAAAAGGGTATGTAGAAGGTATTTATTTACTAGGCATTCCTAATAATGAAGTACGCAAGGCTTTGTATAAGATAGTGTTACCAGCCTTGACGCTGAAGTCAAATGCCCAAGTGATATCTACTCAGAATATGTTGTTGTATTCCCTGAAAATGGGCGATCTATCAGAAGCTATGGAATGTCTGAAAGCTCTCATTGCCGATGTCCCATACAGCAACAAGAAGCTTGCAAGCATGGATATGGAAGAACGTTATCGTCTCATCCTGAGTACAATTTTCAATGCCATTGGCTGCAGAGTACAAGTTGAGAAGATGATAGCTACGGGTAGAATAGATATGGTGGTAGAAACATCGACCATCATCTATGTATTGGAATTGAAGCTAAGCAACAATGGCGGTGTTGATGCTGCAGCAGAGCAAATTAAAGCTAAGCAGTATGCAGAACCTTTCAAAGCAGACAAGCGCAAGGTTATAGCTCTTGCCATAAAACTAGATGATTTAGGAAAAGGATTGGTTGCTTGGAAAGCAATATAGAATTTAATGGGGATACGCTAGGTCCACCTAAGGTACTATGTTCCTGAAATCTGGGCAACCTCTGGCTTCTATGTGCTGAGCCATTAACCCCGTTCCTCGTATATTAAGGTCTCGTGCTCACAATTTTGGCATCTGAAAATCTTCTTTTGTGATGTTAGAATATACTAGGAACGAAAAAAATAAGTTAAAGTACTGTTTTCGTTCATCATTATGAATAAAAACAGTACTTTAACTTATACAATATTTTGTTTTTAATTTAATACTTTCCACTTACCATGTAAATTCTTTTGCACTCTCGTCATATCATTTGCATAGAAAAAAGTACTATTTTGTTAATTACGAACGAAATGCGGAAAAGCCTCTTCTCCTAATTCTGGCGCATATTCAAAACCTTCGTAACTGAAGGCTGCCAATTTTTCAGGAGTAGTTAGCTGGTTGCTTAGAATATATCTTACCATAGCTCCACGGCAGGATTTAGCCCATACAGCCTGCATCTTCAATCTGCCATCCTTCTGGCGAACATAAAAGAGAGGCTGGATGACTTTCACTTCCCCGCAAATTCTCTTCCAATCAAATAGATGTTCATATTCTGCTGTGGAGAGATGGATAAGTATGCCGTCGTCTGCTTTCACACTGTTGATAAGAACATCGGTCAGTTTATCTTTCCAAAATTGATTAATTGGCTTGTCGTTTGTAGCTTCAAGCGTCACGCAATGCTCCATACGATAAGGCACAATGCCATCCATCGGCCGAAGCAATCCATAGAGAAAGCAAGTAATCCAGAGATGTTTCTGGGCATAATCCAGGGATTCTTCTCCTAAAGTATTGGCACATAAATGCTTATACGCCTGTCCATTGTATGAAAGTATGGCAGGCATCTTCTCTGCAGCCATAAAATTACGATAGCGTTTCCAGTTTTCAGAAGCTATCTTGTGGCTGCAATCAAGTTGTCTAGCCAATTCCTCTACGTCCAGCTTAGCCATTTCTGCAGCCAACATTTCTGCCACAGATTGGAAAAGTGGTTTTAAAAAGCTGTCCTATCTGCCTTATCAAACATGATTTTGGCATTTGCCAATAATATCTGCATAATACGTTTATTTTAAAGGGTAACATGAATATGGCTCTATTGATGCTTTTTGTCAAGTAAGGCCATCTGCTATATATTCAATCTCAGCACAGAACCGTTTTTGCCTTCGCCTTCATAATCTGCAGAAAGCGGAAGTTGACAGCAGAGGTTGCTGATTTCTGTTTCATCCAGGTGTTCTGTAAGCTCCAAATGGAATCCATCACTTGTTTCGTGCAAATCCCAGACTACCTGACCACATGCATTGACTGCAGTGATGATGGTATCTTGAAGTTGCCATATTTCCGTGTAGTCTCTCATCCTTTCCCCCTACTCCCACTCAAAATTTTCTGTTCCTGCACCAATTTCAAAGTGAAGCTTGGCGATGCCGAGATCCATTTGGGTATATCCTACCATCGAGAAACCTTTCTTGGCAAGAACTTTTGCCTTGCCTCCGACTCCTGGGCTTTCCTGAGATTGAAGGAGGAACGAGAACTTCTGTTGATTGATGGCTGTTGGAGCTAGAAGAGCAGCTTCCACGCCCTTTCTAAACCATGAAGGAGAATCGCCGGTTGCATTGCTCACCTGTTCAATGGTCTTGATTTTGTGACTGGCACCTTGCGTCTTACCATATCCCAAGGCAATCATACATGCCAACTTCTCCCCTTCTTCAATATGGTAAGCTTCCTTCACCTTTCGATAACTTAATCCAACCCAGCAGGTATTGAGTCCCAAGGTTTGAGCAAGCAACACAAGCTGTTCGCCATAATATCCAATACGCTCATTGAGATCATCAGCCTTCTTGCCAGCCATTACGAGATAGTTCTCCACACCATGGAATTTTCCATAGGACATGATGCCTGTGAATGCCTTGGTTTCTTGGGTAACTAGTTGTATGTGTAGTCCACCCTCTTTGTTGCACTCCCCGATTTTTACTTCGAGTGCTCTAACTACCTCTGTTGAAAGAGGTTTGTGTATGTAATTTCGTACACTATGTCTTTGTTTGATAGCTTCTTCTATTGTCATGACTTCTTTGATGCAATTTGCCTGCAAAGATAAGGAAAAAAACAATATTAATGGCAAATAATCAAGAAAAATCGCACTAACATATAATTTTTTTAAAAAGGAACATGATATCGTACCTTTTCTTGCGTAATCCAGAAATATTTGTTATCTTTGCACGAAAAGTACAATGTAATACACTACTTTGTATGAAAATTCGAGAAGTAATGAAATTGCAGCGTAAGGTTTTGGGTATTACCCAGCAAGACCTTGCAGACATGTCTGAGGTAGCCATTTCTGCCATCAAGCAGATAGAGAGCGGTAAAGGCAATCCTTCCCTATCGACGGTTGAAAAAATCATGGATATACTTGGCATGGAGGTTAAATATGAGATTTGTCAAACAGTTTAAGTACAGTAAGGATACTCTTTCTTCCTTGCCTGCCGAGGTTGAGCATTTGACCAACAATTCATATTTGAATGACAAGATGAAACGAACCTATTTGTGCATCATTAAGGAAAGAATCCATAGATTCAATCGTAAATCTGAATGAGAAAGATGAAACTGACATATATATTCCATAGTGGTTTTGCAGTGGAGACACACTCCTGCATATTGGTTTTTGACTATTGGATGGATCCTGCCAATTGCTTGCCGGAGATTCTATCCAAGGGTAAGCCTGTGTATGTTTTTGCAAGTCATTTCCACGAAGATCATTTCTCCAGAGAAATATTTTCTTGGAGAAAACACTTTCCACATACCCCAATGACTTACATTCTCTCCAAGGATATCATTCGGCATCGCAGATGTCAGAGAGAAGAAGCAGATGTCTTGATGGTTAAGGGAAACTCATGGTGCGACAAAAATATAAAGGTCGTTGCTGCCGGAAGCAATGACAGTGGTGTGTCATGGATTGTAGAGGTTGAAGGCAAACGTATCTTCCATGCTGCAGATTTGAACAATTGGTATGCCAGGTTCTTGACTGACGACTATAAGGGTGGAACTATCTGGAGTATGGAGTTCGGTGAGATAGACCCTCAAAAAGATGAAAAACTGTATCTTGGCGAACTGAAAGACATCAGAAAAATAACAGATTGCTTTGATGTAGTCATGTTTCCTGTGGATGGCCGCATAGGTAATGGATATACCCGTGGTGCAAGACAGTTCATCGAGCAATTCCAGACAGGATTGTTTGTCCCTATGCACTTTGTAGCAAGCGGTTTCAAGAGTGCCTGGCGTATGAAGGAGTTTACAGATGCCAAGCAAATCCCGTTTTGGAAGATAGAGCGTGAGGGAGAATCGTTTGACATATAGAATCAGATATAGATCATAATCATTGAATAGTCATCATGAATACATTACATAGCTATCTCATATATTATCTACTTGTCATCAATGCTGCCACATTTATCATATATGGTATTGACAAGTATAAAGCCAAGAAAGCCAAATGGCGTATTTCGGAAGCAACGCTTCTGACAATGGCCGCTGTGGGAGGAAGTATTGGAGCCTGGTTGGGTATGAAAGCCTGGCATCATAAGACGCTGCATCGGAAGTTCAAATACGGAGTTCCTATTATCCTGCTCATCCAGATTGCGCTGATGATATACTTTCACTTGAATCATTAACAAATCATTTAAACATTCATAAGCTACAATGAATCCAATTGATATAGCACTTAGCATAGCAACAAAAGCCCATGCCGGTCAACTTGACCGAGATGGCTATCCAGCCATTCTTCATCCATTGACAGTGGGACTGATGGGACATACAGACGAAGAGAAAATGGCAGGTTTTCTGCATGATGTGGTAGAAGACAGTCCTTATTCCTTTGATGATTTGCTTCATGAAGGAATCCCTACAGGCGTGGTGAATGCCATTCGCCTACTCACGCATAAGAAAGGAACAGATTATTATGATTACGTCCAAGGTATCATAGACTCTCAGAATCCCATTGCCCTGCAGGTGAAATACAACGACCTCCAGCATAATTTTGAACGTGGCAAGGCCTATCCAGACCTTCAGAAGAAGCATGGAAAGGCACTGGAAATGGTAAAGGCAGCCATTGAGGAATGCTCAAAGGTTGACATCTATCATGCGCCTGATGACAAGAAGACAGAAGTGGGCATCTTTGCCTGCGGATGTTTTTGGGGAACGCAGCATCAGTTTCAGAAACAGCCTGGGGTAATCAATACCCTGGCTGGTTATACCGGTGGCAAAGAGGCATTCCCTTCCTATGCTGATGTTCGAGACCATAAGACACATCATGTAGAAGCCATCATCGTGGAGTTCAATCCCGAAGAGGTATCGTACGAGAGCCTATGCAAACTTTTCTTCGAGATTCATGACCCGGCACAGACTGATGGCGTAGGTCCTGACCTCGGTCCACAATACCGCAGCTGTATCTTCTATCGTAATGAATCCCAGAGGCAGACGGCAGAAAGGGTGATGCAATTGCTTCGCAACAAGGGCAATGAGGTGAATACCCTCCTTTTACCCGAGGAGACATTCTATATTGGCGAAGCCTACCACCAGCACTACTACGAGAAAACCGGCGGTGAGCCATATTGCCATGTGAGAACAAAGAAGTTCTGAAAATGACTTAATGAATAACAAATATAAACAACGAAATATGAAACTTAACAAAATCCATCATGTAGCCGTGATTTGCTCCGACTATGAGAAATCCAAGCATTTCTATACAGATGTGCTCGGAATGAAGATTGTGAGTGAAAACTATCGTACGGAACGTGACTCATGGAAAGCTGACTGCTGGCTTGATGACAACTATGTCATCGAGTTGTTCTCCTTCCCTAACCCACCTGCACGTCCTTCCTATCCGGAAGCAGCCGGTCTGCGCCATCTTGCTTTTGAGGTAGATGATCTTTCGGAGGCAATTGATGAACTTGACAGTAAAGGTATTGCGCATGAACCTATACGCACGGATGAATATACAGGCAAGCGATTTGTATTCTTCAGTGACCCAGATGGTTTGCCGATAGAACTGTATGAAAAATAAAGATTTCGTTTAATCGCAGTTGAAAGAATGCAGCAAATAAACATTCAATATTACAGCTCGACATGCGGTGAAATCATCCTGGCATCGTCAGATGACGAATTGTGTCTTTGTGAAATGTATAAGAGAGTATTAACAAATGGAACAAAAAGAAAATAAACAAAAAACTCAAGTTGCTGAGGAGCAGGTATCCTGCCCACCTCAGCAGCCAGTGGAACCACATCCTTTCATTTCTGTCATACCGCTGGCAGTACTTATCACCCTCATCGTCATGGTTGTCAAACTCTTCCCTGATGATGCTCTGGCGGGTGCCTCTCAGGTGGCCCTCATGATAGCCACAGCAGTATGCGTAGCACTTGGTATGGGAATCTACAATAT
>NZ_JBBNGE010000057.1:0-19117 GCF_040095255.1 Segatella sinensis
AACATTAAAACAATGAAGAAGGATACTTGGAAAATGGTGATTCAGATTGCGATTAGCATTCTCACCGCAATAGCCACTTCGCTTGGTGTTTCAAGCTGCGTGTAGTTTTTTTCAAAAGAAAAAGTTAGTTCATGATCATTTTAAATTAGTTCATAATCAGATTAAATTAGTTCATAATTAGACCGCTCCCTCCTGAGACAGGAGGGGCGGTTTCTCACTTTTCCGAGAGTGTCATTTCGGGTCAAGGTCATTTCGGGTCATTTTCATCGAAGAATACTGCTCTTCATATATATAATAAGGTGTACGCACACAATTAGGGTACATGAACCTTTACGAAAAGTTAAAAGATTGTCTTTTTTCTACTTTTTGTGCATTTTTTCTTTCTTTTTGTTGGTTATTTCAAGAAAAAACTATATCTTTGCAATCGCAAACAATAAAAAAGAAATTTCAAACACAATAAAAGATAAAGATTATGAAAGCATCTGAAGTAATCGCGAATCTCCAAAGAAGATTCCCAAATGAGCCTGAGTATATCCAGGCAGTTAGTCAGGTTCTCGGTACTATCGAGGAAGAGTACAACAAGCACCCTGAGTTCGAGAAGGCAAACCTCATCGAGCGCCTCTGCATCCCAGACCGCATCATCCAGTTCCGTGTATCTTGGGTAGATGATAAGGGTAACGTACAGACTAACATGGGTTACCGCATTCAGCACAACAACGTGATCGGCCCTTACAAGGGAGGTCTTCGCTTCCACAAGTCTGTAAACTTGGGTATCCTGAAGTTCCTTGCTTTCGAGCAGACTTTCAAGAACTCTCTTACTACTCTCCCTATGGGTGGTGCAAAGGGTGGTTCTGACTTCTCTCCACGTGGCAAGAGCAACAATGAGGTGATGCGTTTCTGCCAGGCTTTCATGACTGAGCTTTACCGTCACATGGGTCCAGACGAGGATGTTCCTGCTGGTGATATCGGTGTAGGCGGCCGTGAGGTAGGTTACCTCTTCGGTATGTACAAGAAGTTGACTCATCAGTTCCAGGGTGTCTTGACCGGTAAGGGTCAGGAGTTCGGTGGTTCTCTCATCCGTCCTGAGGCTACTGGTTACGGTAACGTTTACTTCCTCTGCAACATGCTCGCTACCAAGGGCATCGACATCAAGGGCAAGACTGTATTGGTTTCTGGTTCAGGTAACGTTGCCCAGTACACTATGGAGAAGTTGCTCCAGTTGGGTGCTAAGCCTGTTACATGTTCAGACTCTGATGGTTACATCTACGATCCAGACGGTATCGACCGCGAGAAGCTCGACTACATCATGGAGCTCAAGAACGTAGAGCGTGGCCGTATCAAGGAATATGCTGAGAAATATGGCGTGAAGTATGTAGAGGGTGCTAAGCCTTGGTTTGAGAAGGCTGACATCGCACTGCCATCTGCTACTCAGAACGAGATCAACGAGGAGGCTGCCAAGGCTCTCATCGCAAACGGTGTATTCGCTGTGAGCGAGGGTGCTAACATGCCTTCTACTCCAGAGGCTATCAAGGTGTTCCAGGATGCCAAGATCCTCTACGCTCCAGGTAAGGCTGCCAACGCTGGTGGTGTGGCTGTTTCTGGTCTTGAGATGAGCCAGAACTCTGAGCGCCTGAAGTGGTCACGCGAGGAGGTTGACGCTAAGCTCCACGACATCATGAACGATATCCACGCCAACTGCGTGAAGTACGGTACTGAGAACGACGGTTACGTAAACTACGTAAAGGGTGCTAACGTAGCCGGATTCCTGAAGGTAGCTAAGGCTATGATGGCTCAGGGTATCGTATAAAAAAGATAAAACGGATAAAAGATAAAAAAAAATTTGATCATTTATTAGTTATTAATAGAAGCGGCAGGCTCGTGAGAGTCCGCCGCTTTGCTATTGTCCTGAATCCAAATTCGGAAACGGGTTCCGAAAAATGAATGTATTCTAAATGAATCAGACCGGAGTATCTTCCGGATTCTCCTTGAAGAGATCTTCTGCCTGTGGAAGCTCATCTTCATCAAACCACTGTGCGAGCTTGTCGTGAGCCTTCTGCTTCGCATCCTCAGAAACATCTCCCCATACCTTATGAAGCACGAAGATGAGCACTGCCAGGTCGTCGCTCAGTCCCGCTATCGGAATGGCATCGGGAATCACATCGAGCGGACTGATGAGGTAGCCCAGAGCGCCGATAATCATCGCCTTGTCCTTGAGCGCCACCTTGTCACTCTCCAGCGTATAATAGAGAATGAGAGCTGCATAAACCATCTTGGCACCTGCACGCTTTGCCACGTGCGAAATCTTCTCGACAAATGCACTCTGAGTGAATTTGTCCTTATAAGCCATAAAATCAGGTAAATTCATATCTTCAATGCTTTAATGTTATTATCTTTTTTCATAGAAGAGTACTGCCTTGATAAAGGTCTCCATCTTCGTTTCCTTGTGCTTGTTCACACGGTAGAGGATCACCATCTGGAGCAATGCCTTGCAGAAGCAGGCGAGCAGCAGACCGATGATGATGGCAATGATGGTGGTCATTGCCTTGCCGTTCTCATAGATAGGCGACTTATCTGGGAAGCAGGAAAGGATCAATACGGGGATGACGGTGATGAAACCGCCCACCGTGAGCTGCGTACGCTTGGAGCCGCCCATGTCGAGGATGGCCTGCTTATCGAAGAGATAGTCATCCAGCTCCATGCGGGTAAGTCCATAGTTCTCCAACTTAGGGAAGTCGGGTTCATCGCCATACTTCTGCATCTTGTTGGTTACCTTGTGCTCAAAATCGTCTAATATCTGCTTTTCCGGTTCTCTAAGATTCATAATTGCTGGTTATTTTAAATGGTTTGAAACACCGCACCATACATTGCATTGACAGGTATATATGTCTCCATACCTTTTATATATATATGATGCAGAAAGAACTAAAAGAAAGAAAGCAGTGCTCCTATAAGCCGAGTTCTGTACCCATACCGTCAGAAACGATACGGGTGCCTGTCATTTATCTAGTCCCAGAGTCACCCCTGGGCTCAAGCACTCTACCCTCCGCAGTAGCCCGAAGGCAATCGGACGAGCCGCCCTCAATCTGCGGTTTACATGAGCTTACAGCTCCCAGATGGCACAGCCTGGCGATCACCCGCCAGCTGGTGGTCTCTTACACCACCTTCTCACCCTTACCCGACACTAAACCACGATGCCCTGCCGGAGCCTGACTTCGCTACGGAATAAGTTTCGGGCGGTAATTTTCTTCTACCGACACCTACTGTCACCAATAGCTTCTATTTTCGGAAGTGGGATGCCCTACGCTGCCCGGACTTTCCTCTCGCACCCCCCAGTAGAGAATGCCAGCGACAAGCCGGAGCACTGCTTTCGAAATGCAAAGATAGCAAAAAAGTTCGACTTAACAGCCAATTTCTCTGAGTTTTTAAACTCTTTTCGCTTTTTGGGGATGATTTTACTGCTTTCTCACCCCGAAAGACTGACATTCCAGTCATCTTTCCCTCTTGTTCCGTTCACATTCGTTTGCATATTAAGAAGTTTTAATTTCATATACAAAACTATCATTTTTCAGAAAAGTAGCAAATAATTGTAAAAATAGGGCTATTCTTGTTTAAGAGCCGTTAAAGTGTTAATTTTAAATGTTAAAACGGAATAAAAAATGGCTCAAAGTTATACGTATATCAAAAAATGACTCTATATTTGCAACCGAAAAGCTGAGGCAAGAAGCTGACAGATTTGGCAGCCCCGATGGTTTTGGCATAGAATTGGCAGAAGGCTAGGCGTAACAATAAAAAAGGAAATAATAATAAAAAGGATATTAAACATGAAAAAGGTAACTAATTATGTAATGGCAGTGCTATGCGTAGGTTCGCTAGCATTCTCAACAGGTGCTTTCATGAAGGTGAACGCTTCACCAGCTGTAACAGCAGAGGCACCAGGTCAACCAGTTGATCTCACTTACGCAGCAGAGAAGGCTCTGCCAGCCGTGGTACATATCAAATACGTACAGAACTCGAAGGTGAAGACCGTAGATGTTCAGAGCGACCCATTCGGAGGCTTCTTCGACCCATTCGGATTCTTCGGCAATCCTGGAGGTCAGGGCGGCACACGCAAGCAGCAGGTGCAGACTCCTAAGAGAGAGGCTACAGGTTCGGGCGTGATCATCAGCTCAGACGGATACATCGTAACCAACAACCACGTGGTGGAAGGCGCAGATGAACTGACCGTGACCCTGAACGACAACCGCGAATATTCTGCACGCATCATCGGTACCGACAAGACCACCGACCTCGCCCTCATCAAGGTGGATGGCAAGAACCTGCCTACCCTGCCTATCGCCAACAGCGACAATGTGAAGGTGGGTGAATGGGTCATCGCAGTGGGCAATCCTTTCGGACTCAACAATACCGTTACCGCAGGTATCATCTCTGCCAAGGCTCGTTCTCTCGGTGCCAACGGCGTGGAGAGCTTCATCCAGACCGATGCTGCCATCAACGCAGGTAACTCTGGCGGTGCACTCGTCAACACCCAGGGTGAGCTGGTGGGCATCAATGCCATGCTCTACTCCCAGACCGGTTCCTACTCAGGCTACGGCTTCGCCATTCCTACCTCTATTATGAACAAGGTGGTGGATGACCTGAAGAAGTACGGAAGCGTACAGCGCGTGATGCTGAGCATCCAGGGTAGCGATGTGCTCAACTACATCAACGCCCAGAAGGAAAACGGCAAGGACGTGAACCTGGGAACCAACGAGGGTGTCTATATCGCCAAGGTAGATGAAGACGGCAACGGTGCTGCTGCCGGACTGAAGGAAGGCGACGTGATTACCAAGGTAGATGGCAAGAAGGTGACCAAGATGGCTGAGCTGCAGGAGTCGCTCAACGGCAAGCGCCCTGGCGACAAGATGAGCATCACCTACCTGCGCAACAAGAAGGAGACCACCAAGACCATCACCCTGAAGAATGCCCAGGGCAACACTTCAGTAATCAAGAGTGCAGACCTCGACGTGCTCGGCGGAACCTTCCGTCCTGTTACAGAGAGCCAGAAGAACCAGCTCAGCATCAAGTATGGTGTAGAGGTGATGAAGGTGAACAGCGGTGCCCTGAAGGATGCCGGCATTTCACGCGGATTCATTATCCAGCGCATCAACGACAGCAACATCACATCGCTCGACGACCTGCAGAAGGCTGTGAAGAGTGCTTCTACCAGCAAGGATCCTGTGCTCTACATCCAGGGTGTATGGCCTACAGGCAAGAAGGCTTACTTCGCTGTTCCACTGCAGAAGGACTAATCGGCTGAGGGGCGCCTATCACCGGAAGAACCCGGCTGAAGTTCCTAAGAAAAGAGAACTTAATCCCTCTGAAAAGATAAAAAATGACAAAATAGCAGGTATTTTGAAAAATATCTGCTATTTTTTTTGTTTTTCCAAACAAAAAGTGTACTTTTGCATCTACAAAATTAAATTGCTACCATGAGACAACTGAAAATTTCAAAGTCTATAACGAATCGCGAAAGCGCATCGTTGGACAAATATCTCCAAGAAATTGGACACGAGGAACTCCTGACAACCGATCAGGAAGTGGAACTCGCACAGCGCATAAGAAAAGGGGACAAGAGAGCCCTGGAGAGATTGACCAAAGCCAACCTGAGATTCGTGGTATCTGTTGCCAAGCAATACCAGAATCAGGGACTCAGCTTACCTGACCTTATCAACGAAGGAAACGTTGGGCTTATCAAAGCTGCAGAAAAATTTGATGAAACACGCGGCTTCAAGTTCATCTCGTATGCCGTTTGGTGGATCAGACAGAGCATTCTGCAGGCTATTGCCGAGCAGAGCAGACTGGTACGCCTCCCCCTCAACCAGGTGGGTAGCGTCAACAAGATAACAAGGGAACTCAACAAGTTCGAGCAGGAACACGAGCGCAAGCCGAGCGTGGATGAGATTGCAGAGCGTGTGGATTTGCCCGAAGACAAGATTGCAGACGCCATGAAGGCGAACTCACGCCACGTGAGCATGGATGCACCTATCGCCGACGGCGAGGACAGCAGCATGATCGACTTCCTGTCTGGTGACTCATCCAATACAGACAGGGAACTCGCCATAGAATCGCTCAAGGCGGAGGTAAGCCGCATACTGAAGCTGCTCACCGACAAGGAGCAGAAGGTGCTGAGAGCATTCTTCGGAATAGACGGTTCGCCGGAAATGACCCTGGATGAGATAGGTGAAAAGTACAACCTGACGAGGGAGCGTGTAAGGCAAATCAAGGAGAAAGCCCTGCGCCGACTCAGACACAACACGAAGAATAAACTGCTGAAATCCTATCTGGGACAGTAAGCGCAAAACATAAGTATAGAAAAGAATAAATGAAAGTTTTAAAAATCGCATTAGCACTGGCTATCGCAGCCATCTCTTCATTCACGGCCCACGCCAAGAATGATCCGACAACTGCATATATGTTCGGTTTCGCATCGTCGTTCAACGACTCTACGGTGTATATGACCAGCGTGCAGAGAGTTGATTCAGTATATCTGACTCACAAGAAGCTCTTCCTGGACAACAGAGAGAACTACTCCCTGCAGCTGAAGGAATATCTGGAGTCGATCGGTGCACCCAAGCGAACCTGCATCGTGATCTTCGACCGCAACTTCAAGAAGGCGGAGAAGAAATGGACCAAGCTGCACGACCGTTACACCAAGCAGGCGAAGGCAAAGCGCCTGAAGAACGGCGAGAAGCCGAAGGACCTCCCTACTCCATGGCAGATGAAGAACATCGACGAGAGCAAGTTCATGTTCAAGGCGATAGAGCCAAGCGACATGGAGGAGCCAAAGACCAAGGCTGAAAGAAAGGCTGAAAAGAAGGAGGCAAAGGCTCAGCTGAAGCAGAAGAAAGCTGAAGTAAAGAGCCAGCTGAAGCAGAGAAAAGCCGAAGTGAAGCAGAAGAAGGCAGAACTGAAGCAGAAAAAGGCGGAAGCCAAGAAAAAAGCTGAAGCATAAAGAAAAGAAGTTTTTTAAAAAAAATATTTAGTAGTTAATACCTATATTAAAAATTATTTTTTAGGGCGTCAGCGGTACTAGATTACCGCTGCATGTTAGTAGTTTAGTTCGGCCCCTAGGAAGTTGTGAAATCTCCAAGGGCAAAAGCCCCCGGAAGTTGTGAAACCTCCGGGGGCTTTTTTTATAGGAATAAACCTGATGTCTTTATTTCATTTTATCCTTAAACCAGTTGGTAATCTGGCGCAGGAGATGATTGCGGGTATTACCTCCCGAAATGCCGTGGTTGCGGTTGGTGTACCAAAGCTCCTTAAAATCCTTGTCTGCCTGAACCAATGCCTCTGAATACTCGAAGGTGTTCTGTGGATGAACATTGTCATCTGCCAGTCCATGACAGATAAGCAAGGCACCATGCTGCTTGTCGGCACGCTCGATTGGGTTTACCTTGTAGCCATCCTCGTTCTCCTGAGGAGTACGCATGTAACGCTCGGTATAGACCGTATCATAGAAGCGGTAGCAGGTAGGAGGCGCAACAGCCACACCAGCCTTGAACACAGGGCGGCCTTCGCTCATACTCATCAGGGTATTGAAACCACCATAGCTCCATCCCCAGATACCGATGTTGTCCTTATCCACGTATGGCAGACTGCCCATATAGAGAGCTGTCTCCACCTGATCCTTTGACTCCAGGTCGCCGAGGCGCAGATAGGTACACTTCTCAAACTCAGCACCACGGGCACCGGTTCCACGGCCATCTACACAAGCCACGATGAATCCCTCCTGAGCCAGATAGTAATCGAAGGCTCCACCGGAACCCATGCTTCCCGTGCTCCAGGAATTGAGCACCTGCTGGCTGCCCGGACCGGAATACTGGAAGAGGATGACCGGATACTTCTTGCTGGCATCGAAATCTACCGGCTTCACCATCCATCCGTCGAGCTTCACGCCCTCTGATGTAGTGAAGGTGAAGGTCTCGCGCTTGCCCCAGTTATACTGCTTGGTCTTCTCCAACAGCTTCTTGTTGTCCTCCAGGGTCTTAATCACCTTACCCTTGTTGTTGCGTACGGTGTAAACGTATGGATGGCTGTAGCTGCTCCAGTTGTTCACGAAATAGCGGTAATCGCCTGAGAAGTAAGCCGAGTTGGAACCCTCCTCTGAAGTGAGTCGATCCACCTTGCCGTTCTTGTGAGCCACATAAACCTGGCGGTCGTGTGCATTGAGCATGGCTGCCTGGAAATAGATGTCGCCGGTCTTCTCATCCATGCCGTAGATGGCGGTAACATCGTAGTTACCCTTCTCTACCTGGCGGATCAGCTTGCCTTTCATATCATAGAGATAAAGGTGCATGTAGCCGTCACGGTCGCTAGGGAGCAGGATGTTCTTCTTGCCCACGATGCTGTTCTCCATCACCTCTTCCTTGATGAACTTAGGCACGCTTTCCTGGATGATCTGCTTGCTCTTGCCGGTGAATGGATTCACGGAGTAGAGGCGCATGTCGTCCTGGTGGCGGTTCATCGTATAGACGATGAGACTGTTGGCGTCTGGAGTGGTCTTGATTCGAGGATAGTAGCCGTCTGCATCTACCGGAACATCCAGTGCGAGGGTCTTGCCCGTCTTCATATCGTAGCTCCAGAGGCTCACCTTGGAGTTGTCCTGTCCTGCCTTAGGATACTTGTAGGAATACTCTCCCGGATAATCGTGAAACTCGCTGCGGGTAGGCTTGGCGCCTTCGAAGAGCTGGAGGGAATAGGTCTTCACGTGGCTTTCGTCGAAACGGATCCAGCCGAGTGAGGTTCCGTCAGCATTCCAGGCGAAGGCACGGTTGAAGGCAAACTCCTCCTCATATACCCAGTCGGGAATACCATTGATCACTTCATTGAACTTTCCGTCCTTGGTAACCTGCACTTCCTTCTCGCCATCGGTTACGAAGATGTTGTTGTCCTTGACGAAGGCGATGTGGCGTGAATCCGGCGACCAGGTAGCCACCTGCTGGTTCTCGCCCTCAGAAAGCTTCTTGATGGTCTTGCGGGCAATATCGTAGATGAAGTACTCAGCCTTGAACGAACGGCGATACACCGCCTTGCTCTTGGTGAAGACGAGCATCTTCTTGCCATCCGGGCTCATCACGTAGCCCTCTACCGACTTCATCGGAGCCTTGGCAGCCTCTACGTCGAAGAGCACAGCCACCTGCTTGCCAGTCTTGAAAGAATAACTTACTACCTGCTTGCCATCAGAACTGATGGAAGCATAGAGATCGGTACCCTCAATAGGGTTGATTCCTGTAACGTATGAGGCAGAGAATGCACCTGAAGTAATCGACTTCAAATCGAGCTTCTCAGCTGCCTGCATTACTGATGCCATCATCATCGTTGCAACAAAAATTGAAAATCTTTTCATGTATTGTATTAAATGCTTTTGTTTTTCCTGCTTCATCCAGCAGCAGACTAATCCTTATCCGATTAGTCCTTATCCTGCTGCTTAGTCCTTATGCAGCGCTTCGATAGGCGAATAGTCCTCGTCTTCCAGCAGTTCCTTGACTGTGATTTTCGGATTGCGCTTCACATAAGCCTGGATGGTCTTCACATACTTGGTGTCCAGTATATCCTTGCCCAGCGCCTTGTTCACGGTCCACATGACCTTGCCCATGTGCAGGTCGCGGTCCAGCTGCGGACGGGTATCGAAATCCTTCATCGGATAGATGCTCAGCAGATAGAAGGTGAGGCAGTCGGGCACGATATACTCGCGCTGCATGGTAGCACGCTGCTGGGCTGTATAGAATTTCTTGTAGAGCGGATATTCCGGACCCAGATACTTATCCAGTGAAATACCTACCGAATGCTCACCTACCACGATGCTCTGGTCGAGCGCACCGATCTGGGCATAGAAGTATGGCTGCTGAAGCTCAGGCAGCCAGTCGTGCAGACGGCCGAACGATTTCTTCAGCTGCTCGTTGATGTCGTCCATGTTCGCATACATGGCCTCAGCATCTGCGATAAGCGACTGGAGGGTGGAATCCTGATAGAACATCAGGAAACGGTTGCTGATGTTGGCGTCGGTAATGGTACCAAGCTGCAGCATCTTCTCTATCAGTGTTCGGGTTTCTATCGGATAGTCGGTATTCATCTGCTGAAGGGCAGAGAAATCACCGGTGGTAAGGTATCTGCTTTGCAGACGGTCGTAGCGCTGCACCGTTAATGGGACAGCGTCAGCCTCCTCGTTCGGCTTGAACTTGAACTCGCAGGCCGAACAGAGCATAATAAATGCTAATATGACGATATAATCAAATATTCTTTTCACGTAATTTTAAAGTCTTCTGGTTACGACTGCAAAAATACTAAAAAATATTTAAATTACCAAGCAAAATCTCAAAAAAATAATAAAAAACAGCCAATAGCGAGCAAAATGCTAACACTTTTACTCACTATTGGCTATCTGTGCAATATTCTGTCGTTTATTGAGGAGTCAAGGAGTTAGCTCCCTAGTATCGAATCGTGCAGTTCGAAAAGAGTTTCTTGCCCCTGGCGTAATACTGCCAGAGGATGGAGCAATCGAAAACCTGCGGTATCTTTTCCTCCACTCTATTCTCCTGAATCTTCTTGCGGTCTTCATCGAAATCGTGCTTCCATGCCTGGAAAGCCCTGCGCGCCTTGAAGATTGCCTTGAAGTCGCCCAGGTTGCGTTTCAGGATCAGCATCTCGAAAGCTGCCAAATAATCCAGGAACCATCTCACTCTCATAACATGAGATAATTCTTTATCGCTCAGATTCTTATAGAGCATCGTTAGATTGTTCCTGAAATTCAGGAAAGTCTTCATCGGATTGCTCTTCGGCAAGGTTCCACCACCCACGTGATAGACTTCACTCTCCGGAATGCAGTAGATCTTCCTGCCCATCAGGCGTAATCGCCAGCAAAGGTCTATTTCCTCGCTATGGGCAAAGAAGCGGCCATCCAGTCCGCCTGCCTCCCAGTAATCCTTGGCACGGATCATCATGCAGGCACCCGTAGCCCAGAGCACCTCCTGCTGGTAATCATACTGTCCGTTGTCGCGCTCCACGGTCTCGAAGATGCGTCCCCGGCAGAACGGATAGCCGAACTTGTCGAGGAAACCGCCGCAGGCTCCCGCATACTCAAACATATCCTTGTCGTATTCCGCCAGGAGCTTAGGCTGGCAGGCTGCCACCTGGGGATGGGAATCCATGAACTCGATGAGCGGAGTGAGCCAGTGATGAGCCACCTCCACATCGCTGTTCAGGAGAACATAATATTCTGCCTCTATCTGCTCCAGCGCACGGTTGTAGCCCTCGGCAAAGCCGAAGTTCTGCTCCAGCACGATGGTCTTGACGTGGGGAAACTGAGTCTCCAGAAGAAGCATTGACTGGTCTGACGAATTGTTGTCAGCCACCCATATCTCAGCATCCTGCCGTGAATATTCCACGACATTAGGCAGATACTTGGCAAGCATCTTCTGCCCATTCCAGTTTAATATTACGATTGCAACTTTAGCCATATTTTACAGTAAACTCTTTAACTTATTATTCAGGAGATTGGTAAACTCATAGTTCTTGAGTCCCCATTTCGGTGCGACAAGCAGTTCCTTAGGCGACTGGCTGACGAACCGTTCCAGCACCAGGTCCTTTCTCAAGAGCCGGATGTATTTTACGATGACATCGATGTATTCCTCCACCGTATAGACGTGGAAGGGATGCTCTGCATACTCCTGTGCCAGGCGGGTTCCCTTGATAATCTGCATCTGGTGAATCTTCAGGATGTCGATGGGAAGGGAAGAGATGATGGGTGCCTGACGGAGGCTCTCTGCCGCATCCTCACCCGGCAAGCCGATGATGATGTGGGCACCCGTGAGGATTCCCCTGGCGTGGGTTCGCTCCACCGCATCCCGGCAGCAGGCAAAATCATGACCACGGTTGATGCGCTTCAGGGTCTCATCGTTGGCACTCTCAATGCCATACTCCACCAGTACGAAGGTGCGCCGGTTCAACGCCTCGAGATAATCCAGCAATTCATCGCTCACGCAATCAGGACGGGTTCCTATTACGATTCCCACCACATCCTCTACCTGCAGCGCCTCCTCGTACATCTGACGGAGAAGTTCCACCTTGGCGTAGGTATTGGTATAAGCCTGGAAATAAGCCAGATACTTCATATCCGGATACTTCCTGCTGAAGAAGGCCTTGCCCTCCTCCAACTGCTCCGTTATCGACTTCCTGCGGTCGCAATAGCTGGGATTGAACGTACGGTTGTCGCAGTACGTGCATCCTCCGCTCGAGATTCTCCCATCCCGGTTAGGACAAGAGAATCCTGCATCTATCGAAATCTTCTGAACCCGGAAGTCAGGAAACCGCTTCCGGATCCAGGAGCCAAAATCATTGTAGTACATTGAACTTTGAGGTTTGAACTTTGAACTTTATGATCAGCCTTTACTTTGAGCTATCCAATCAATTCTGCCTTCAACGCCGTCTTGTCGTGATTGAAACCACCCAGACGAACCTTGATGAACTGATTGTCGTATTCCTCTTTGGCAAGAGCTGGCGAAAGTTCCACACGAACATAGTTCTTGGTGAAACCATGCATCGCCTTGCCTCTTGGCGCCTTCTCGAAGAGCACTTCAGCCTCGGTACCGATATACTGGGCATAGAACTCCTGAGTCTTCTGGTCGCTCAACTCAAGGAGACGCTTGGAGCGCAGCTTCTTCTCCTTCTCATCTACCACGTATGGAATCTTCAAGGCTGCTGTTCCAGGACGCTCGGAGTATGGGAACACGTGGAGCTGCGTAACAGGCAGGCTCTTCAGGAACTCATAGCACTCCTCGAAACACTCCGGAGTTTCACCACGACAGCCCACCATCACATCTACGCCGATAAACGCATCAGGCATCTTCTCCTTGATCAGGTTCACCTTGTGGGCGAAAAGCGCCTTGTCGTAACGGCGGTGCATCAGCTTAAGCACCTCGTCGCTTCCGCTCTGCAGCGGAATATGGAAGTGAGGCATGAAGGCACGGCTCTCGGCACAGTAGGTGATGAGGTCATCATCGCAGAGATCCGGCTCCAGACTGGAGATACGGTAACGCTTGATGCCTTCCACCTGGTCCATCGCCTTCACAAGGTCGAGGAACCGCTCATGGGTGGTCTGTCCGAAATCGCCGATGTTCACACCGGTAATCACGATTTCCTTGCCGCCCTCAGCTGCCGCCTGCTCGCACTGAGCCACGAGCGATTCGATGCTTGGGTTGCGGGAATTGCCACGGGCGAAAGGAATGGTGCAATAGGTGCAGTAGTAGTTGCAACCATCCTGCACCTTCAGGAAGTATCGGGTACGGTTGCCACGGGAGCATGAAGGCTGGAAGGTCTTGATCTCCTTGGTCTTCACGCTGTGGTGCTGATGAAGCGCAGAATCAGAAGACTCCAGGTTCTCGCCGGTGACAGGAAGTCCGTTTTCTACGGCAAACTTCTTGGCCCATGCATCGCTGAGATACTGAATCAAGTGGGCCTTCTCGTTGGCGCCCAACACCAGGTCAACACCCTCAATCTTGCTCACGTTCTCCGACTCCAGCTGCGCGTAGCAACCGGTGACGATGACGAAGGCACCAGGATTCTGTCGCACCATGCGATGGATAGCCTGACGGCACTTATGATCGGCAACTTCAGTCACCGAGCAAGTATTGATGAGACAAATGTCTGCTTTCTCCCCCTTCTGTGCCGTAATGACGCCCATATCTTCGAGCATCTTGCCGAAAGTGGAGGTTTCCGAGAAATTGAGTTTGCAGCCCAGCGTATAGTAGGCAGCCTTTTTGCCTTGGAAGGCACTTGAATCTATCATATATTTATCTTTTTCTAATATTTCTAAAAGGTAACCTAACTGAACTTTCACAAGTAAGCGCCATACGCCCTGAAAGGGCAGAAGCTCCTAGCCCAGGGCAGCGCCCTGGGTAATTACGGACGCAAACCTGTCGCCCTGTAAGGGCAAAAGCTTTCAAATATCAGACAATTAACAAAGCTTTTGCCCTTACAGGGCGCCTCGCAAATTGCTATTATACCCAGGGCGTTGCCCTGGGCTAGGAGCTTTTGGGCCTTCAGCCCGTACTTAAACCACAGGCGAAAGTTCAGCAACCTAAAAAAAATGAAACATAGTCTCTATAAAACGAAAAAGCCGCTAGACCGAAGTCCAGCGGTTGTTTCTCTCATTTTTCGTTCGCAAGTAATTCTAAATTACTTAACTGAATCTGTAGCAGCAGCAGCTGTATCAACAGCAACTGAATCAGCAGCTGAATCAACTACAGCTGTGTCAGAATCAGCAGTAGCTGTTGTCTGAGCTGTTTTGTTACCACATGATGCGAAAGAGATAGCTGCGATAGCTACGAACATAAAAACTAATTTCTTCATTTTCTTTGCTTTTTAAATCTGTAAAACAATCATTCGTTTATTAAAACTGATGCAAAGGTAAGCATTTTTTTGATACGGCGAACTTTTTTTTGTGTTTTTTTTTAGGGGCATTTTGTAACAAAATCACAATCTGCTGATATTCAATCATTTACAAAGTGCTAACGAAAGTTAAAGTTTTTAGTGTGTCCGAAAACAGCCCGATTTTAACACTTTTCGGTGTTTTTTAGCGTAACAAAGGTGCGCGCCAACACCCCGTCTGAACCGTGCTATATACACATAATAAGGTACGCGCGAGGAAGAAAGCAGAAACTTTTTCTAAGAAATCAAACCTCAAAACTTGGCTGACAGCAAACTTTTCTGTAACTTTGCACTCGAAAAAGAATCTTCGACAAACAAGAAAAGAGCAACAGATAAACAGAAAAATGATACAGCTAAAAGAAAATCAGGGCATTCCCCGCAGCATTCTCCTGATGATGTCTATCATCGCAGGACTCACAGTAGCCAACTGCTACTACAACCAGCCGCTTCTCGAACTGATCCGCCACGATCTGGACATTACCGAGCAGAGCGCCAACCTCATCACCGTGATTACCCAGATAGGTTATGCGCTGGGACTGTTCTTTCTCATCCCTATGGGAGACATGTTTTCGCGCAAGAAACTCATCCTCGTGAACATGACCATTGCAGCCTTGATGGCAATCGTGATGGCTGTGGCACAAAACGTATGGATGCTCTGGGGAGCTTCCCTGCTCATAGGTGCCTGTTCCGTGATTCCCCAGTTCTTCATCCCGATAGCCGGACAGTTCTCCACACCCGAAAACAAGAGCAGGAACATGGGCTTTGTGCTCTCCGGACTGCTCACGGGTATTCTTGCCTCGCGAGTAATCAGCGGTTACATCGGCGAATGGCTGGGATGGCGGGAGATGTTCTTCATCGCCGCCCTCGTCATGGTAGTCTGCATGGGAATCATGATGCTGATGATGCCTGAGATGAAGCGCAACTATGTGGGTACTTACAGAGGACTGATGACTACCGTGGCTGAGATCTTCATCCTCCATCCTTCCATCCGCATCTACTCCATCCGTGCCTCCTTCGGTTTCGGAAGCATGATGGCGATCTGGTCGTGCCTCGCCTTCCATCTTGCCCAGCCTTCTTTCAATGCAGGCAGCGACATGGTGGGAATGCTCGGACTCTGCGGAATCATGGGAGCCGTGGCAGCCAGCAGCGTAGGAAAGCTGGTTCCAAGGTTCGGAATCCACAAGTTCAGCCTCTTCGGAGCAGCCATGCAGATCATCGCCTGGGCAATAGCCCTCCTCTTCGGCGACACCTATGCAGGACTCATCGCAGCCATCATCCTGGTAGATATCGGACTGCAATGTCAGCAGCTCAGCAATCAGAGCGGCTGCCTGCAGGAGATTCCGCAGGCTTCCAACCGTGCCAACACCATCTTCATGACGACCTATTTCATCGGTGGTTCGCTCGGTACGTTCTGTGCCGGATACGTGTGGACCCAAGCCGACTGGTTGGGAGTCTGCATCGTAGGCATTTCCTTCGCCTTCATCTCCCTGATGATTTCATTGAGCCATAAGAAATAAGAAAAAGAGGATGTATTATAAGTCACATCCAATACGCCCTGAAAGGGCAGAAGCTCCTAGCCCAGGGTAGCACCCTGGGTAATATTGGCAAAAAGCAAAGTCGCCCTGAAAGGGCAAAAGCTTTGAAATTGAAAGCTTTTGCCCTTTCAGGGCGACTTTTTGTATTTGTTCTAAAACCCAGGGCGCTGCCCTGGGCTAGGAGCTTTTGGGCTTTCAGCCCGTCCTCGGTTGTCATTATCTGGACTTATGACACACCCTTCTTTTTACATTTTTTCCTCTCCATACATCTCTTTCCACCAGCTGCCATCATCCTGCAGCCACTTGGCAAACCATGCAAAAATGGTGTTCTGCCACTTGATGCGCTTTTCATAATCGATGATGTGATGATCCTGACCATCTACCAGAACCATCGCCGTTGGACGGCCAAGAAGCTTCAAAGCCGTATAGAGCTGAATACTCTCTCCCACAGGCACATTGTTATCGGCTGTTCCATGCACGAAGAGCAATGGAGTATGAATCTTGTCAGCATTGTAGAGCGGACTCTGATCTACGAAGAGATGCTTGTTGGTCCAAGGATACTCGTTCGCCATGGAAACCTCGCTGTAGCTGTAGCCCCAATAGCCTTCGCCCCAATAGCTGGTATGATCACTGATGCCGGCATGAGAAATGGCTGCGGCAAAGAGATCGGTCTTGGTCTGAAGATACTGAGTCATAAAGCCACCGTAGCTAGCGCCGATACAACCAATCTTCTTGCGGTTTACGAAACTATGCTCATCGCAGAAAGCCTGGGTGCTGGAGATAATATCCTCAGCCACTCCCTCGCCGGCAGTATCCACGTGGCGGGCAGAGAACTTCTGACCGAAACCAGTAGCACCGCTCGGATTCACTACCAGCACCACATACCCCATCGCAGCATAGACATGATGAGGATAGCGGCTCTGGAACATACGGGTGGTAGGACTGCAACCACCATAGTAGTTCACCACCATCGGATACTTCTTGGAAGCATCGAAATGAGGTGGCAGATAGTAACGGCAGCAAAGAGTGTCGCCACGGGAATTCACGAAGTTCCAAGCCTTGCACTCGCCCAGCTCGATGTCTTTCAGCAGGCGGGCACTGAGATCATCTACGAGCAGCGACTTCTGCGCTTTGGTACTCATCTTGTAGAGTCGGTCGGCATTGGATGCGCTCTGTCCTGAGAACGCCATTTCCGGAGCAGCCGCTGCGATGGAGAAGCTCTTGATGTTCTCCTCCGGAGTCTTGAGCAATGTAAACTTGCCCGACTTCGGGTTCAGCTGGAAGAGATGCATGCAGTCTTTATCCTCTGCAGTGAAGTAAATATTGCCATCCGCCTTACTCCAATCCACGCTCTGCACGTTAGGATTGAAATTCTTGGTCATCGGGCGAACCTTCTTATCCGCCAGGTTCATCAGATAGAGCTGGGTGTCAACCATGCTAGGAATCTGTCCCTCCTCCACATTTTTTCCAATTCCATCGAAAGCCTCAGGCGAACCGGTAACGAGAATGCTCTTGCCGTCTGGCGAGAACTGGGCACTGTTCAGGAACTCCCCCTTCTCTACCAGCGCCTCAACACTCATATCGTTCAGATCGAGACGATAGAGCGAGTTGAGAGTAGTAGGACGCTTGGTAAGGCGCTCCTCGCTCTTGCCGATGAGCAGATAGCGGGAATCTGCGGAAATATCGTTGAGATAAACATTATGGTAGCCGAAGGTAAGCGGCTGGAGAATGCCTGAAGCCAGATCATACTTAGCCAGATAGCTGCGGGTTCTCCATCCAGGCTGGCGGTCATCTGGTTCCTTTACATCGTACACCTGAGGGTCCTTCTTTCTGCCTTCCTCATAGAGCGTATAGATAAGCGATTTCTCATCTGGAGTAAACAGGAACCATCCTTCCGGAATATTAGCCGCCATCACCTCGCGCTCCATATTCAGCGGATTGATGGTGATAAGCTGCATGGCTCCGTCTGCCTTTCCTTCACCGGCGATAGCATTGTCGCCCGCCTTCTCGGTAAAGTACATCTTGTTGGTGCGAGGCATCCATCTTACGTTCTCCTCAAAGGAAGCAACGACCTTGCTAGTCTGGCTGTTTCTCAGCTCGTTGATGCTATGCTTCTTGCCCTGACGGTCTACCCAAGTCTTGCACACAATCATAAACTTGCCATTTGGCGAAAGTGCCACACTTGAATAGTTTGGCATGCAGATTGCATCATATATATTAAGGGTGCGCTTGGTATTGGCAGAAGCCTCGCCCACGCTCAGCTGCTTGCCATCGGCAGCAGTAACGCTCACCTTGAAATCCTGGGCAGCATCCTTGTCTGCAGTCTTATCGGAAGACGAATCAGATGAGGTGAGATATTTGATGACCACAGTATGGGTAGAAGGCAGCAAGACGGTCTCAGCCTTGTCACCTTTCACCTTCACCTGCTCGCCATCTACGAAGAGGCGGTATTGCTTCAAGCCCTTTACCTCTACAGTAGCCTTGGTACGGCTGGTGTTATATACGGTGAAGGAAGCCAGATGGAGTGCATTCTGCTTGGCATTATCAGCCAAGAGCTGAGAAGCTGCCACTTCCTTGCCATTATTCAATAGGTTGAACGATAATGGAGAGTCTAATACCCCCTCCATTGCAAACTTTTCTCCCTTCACATTTACGCTGTCTGCCATCCAGGGAGTAGACACAGGGAATGGACCCACATGCTTCAGTTTCTGCACCTCGATAGTATCGGCATTGGCAGAAAGCGAAGCACAGAGAGCTGCGCTGAAAGTGAGAGCCCAGAGGCTCTTTCTTGTTGTTTTCATCATGATTTATTTCAATTATATTAAATTTTCTGCGAAATTACAAATAAAAGTTGAGATAAGCGAAACTTTCGCTTACATTTTTTGCTTTTTATCGGGATTATTCTGTTTTTATGTTATCTGAACGTTAAGAAGAGCTTTCAGAAAGTTATAGTTGGGTTAAACCCCTATTCCGTTCATTGTCATTCCAAAAAATCCATTTACCTTTGCATCGTCAAACAGAAAAAGAAAGAAGTATTAAAACCCTAAAATCCGCAACTATCATCCAATACACGATTAAGGGTAGATTTATGAGTCGTTAGTAGCAGCTTTCAGTAAAAA
>NZ_JBBNGE010000058.1:0-17615 GCF_040095255.1 Segatella sinensis
GGTGAAATTTATCTTTCTTGGTATTACCATGAACAAAATTATCACCTCGATGAGTATTTTCTCGAAACTTTTTGTTAACTTTGCAGCCGAATCATCAACTGCATCTTTAAAGATATCCATATATTGGTCAAGTCCTGTATTCATGTAATATTGTATTTGTCGTAATCTACAAAGTTACTGAAAATCAGCGACTTGACCAACTTTTTATAGTTAAGTTTTCATAAGCATTTCTTAATATAAGTTATTGATTTACAGACGATTAAATGTTAATTTAACGCAGTATTGCTCTATGGTATTGTTTTATTATAGATAATTAACTCAACTTTCGCGTGTACGAAAGTTGAGTAACCATACTTTCAGAAATTGAATCCTCCAAGATTAAAATTTTCTTAATATTTTTTGTCATTTCAAATAAAAGCCGTAACTTTGCAATGTGCTTGTAAGAAAAGGCAAAGAATTGCCATTCTTCATATATGGTACAAACAAAAAGTCTAACCCATTAAATTTAGAAAACCATGCTAAATAAGAAAGTAGAAGAGGCGCTCAACGCCCAGATTAATGCAGAGATGTGGTCAGCTTACCTATATTTGTCTATGGCGGCATATTGCCATGCCAACGGCAACCCAGGTATGGGTAACTGGTTCCAGGTTCAGTTTCAGGAGGAGCAAGACCATGCCAAGATTATGTTCAATTATATCATCCAGCGTGGCGGTCACGTGGAATTGAAGGCTATAGATGCCGTTCCTACCACATGGGAGAATCCATTGGATGTCTTCGAGTCAACCTTGGCACACGAGCAGAAGGTTACCTCCCTCATCAACAACCTCTTCGCTCTCACTACCCAGGAGAATGACTATGCCACACAGAGCATGCTCAAGTGGTTTGTAGATGAGCAGGTGGAGGAAGAAGAGAACGCCCAGAACATCATCGACAACCTTCGCATGATCAAGGACAACGGCTATGGTCTATACATGCTCGACAAGGAGCTTGGCGCAAGAGTCTATACCCAGGCAGCGCCATTGGCCAACAAGGCGTAAAATGACTGAACTTTCGCATATGGGGAAGTTAAGTGAAGTTAGGGAAGTTAGAAGGAAGTTAAGGGACAAATGTCCTACGTTTTACGCTAGAAGACTATTGTCCCTTAACTTCCCGAACGACCGTAGGGAGTGATAACTTCTTTAACTTCAATCAATTCCCTCACTTGCGAAACTTGAATAAAATGAGTATATAAATTTGCGGTGAAATAGTGAATGATTGCGTATGAAGAAGAACCAAATTATAGAAGCGATGCACAACAATTGTATGAGATAGACCCTCACGCAAAGGCTATCCTTTTCGGTTCTCGCGCCAGAGGTACAGAACACGAAGGAAGCGATTGGGACATTCTTATTCTTCTCGACAAGCCAAAGGTCACTCTGCAAGATTACGACAAGTATTCCTATCCACTAAGAGAATTAGGATGGGATATTGATGAAACTATCAATCCTGTCCTATTCTCACAAAAAGAATGGGAAGAAAACCGTCATACCTTATTTAATCATAATGTAACAAAGGAAGGGATTGTAATATGATAAAGGGAGTTACAAAAATTACTGCACAACAGCCGCTTTACGAGCGCACAACACGTGGCAGATAACCGCACAACAGCTGATGTGCGATTGCATAACAGCTGTTGTGCGGCTGACGATACTATCTCTTTCGACAACTATTCCTATCTTTTCCAACAACTTATCCTATCTTTTCCAACAACTTTTTCTGTCATTTCAAACCGCCAATCACAGTATTTCCAAATTCTATCTGTATTTCTTTCCTCTTTTCTTCTTGATTCTCAGAATAATTGTTTATCTTTGCGACGTCAACCAGACAATAACGGGTGATAACAAGAAAATTTTATTCTTGCTGACATAAAACTGAGAAAACTATGGCTATAAAATATGAAATACATTATCTTCCCAATGCTGGAGGAAATGAAGAGACACGCCGATTCGCCCATATCTTTGAGCAACCTGCGATGACAGACAAGCAGATGATAGAACGAATAGCCCAACATAGCTGTTTGGGAAAGGGAGAAGTGGCTACTGTCTTCATGCAACTGCGTGACATTATCGAAGAAGACCTGCAGGATGGAAAGCGTATCAACATCCCGGAAATCGGATACCTCTCACTCTCGGTAAATCTGGATATGGATGAACTGAAGCCTGACAGCAAGGTGAGAGCCGACTACGTTAGCGTAAGGGGCATAAAGTTTCGCCCCAATGAAGACCTGCTGAAACAGGTGAAGCATCATACTCATTTCGAGAAATCGCAATATACTTCCCGCTCCTACCCTTTCTCTGAAGATACCTTGAAGGAGAAAATAAGAGAGTATATGAAAGACCATCGCTCCATCAACCGCAGAACCCTGGAAATGGAATTTCATATCCGCAAACAGACTGCACTCAACTGGTTGAAGCAACTGGAAAAATCCGGTTTCCTGATTAAAGAAGGTTCACGCAATGCTCCGGTTTATTTCCTGGCAGAAGAATAGAAACCTGCATCAGGATTATCGGCTATAGCCATAGGAAATAGCCTGAAATCAAGCTTTTCGTAATCTACAACCAAAAGATAAAATAATATGCCAAATAAAGAAGAAAAAAGAATAACAGAGCAGAGCTCGCTCTACGAACATCTGGAAAAGATGAGCGTAGCTGAACTCACCGCTCATATCAATGAAGAAAACAAGAAGGTGGCTCTGGCAATAGAAGAAGCATTACCCGCCATCAACCAACTGATTTCCGCCATCGAAGGGCAGCTGAAGAAGGGCGGAAGACTCTTCTATGCCGGTTGCGGAACAGGCGGAAGACTGGCTACGCTCGATACCATCGAGGTGCAGAACACCTATGGCATCGACGGTTCGCAGATACAAGCCATCTTCCCCGGAGGCATCGGCTGCCTTACACAAACCAGGGAATCAAGAGAAGACGACCTGGAGAATGGCTGGCATCAGCTCTGCGACAAGCATATCTCAAAGCATGATTTCGTGCTGGGCTTCTCGGCAAGCGGCACAACCCCATTCGTGCTTTCCATCTTGCAGCATTGCAAGGAGGCAGGTATTCCTACGGGTTGCATCGTCAACAATCCCCACGCTCCCATCGCCCAGGCTGCAGATTATCCTGTAGAGGTCATCACGGGACCGGAGTTCGTAACGGGAAGTACCCGTATGAAAGCCGGATCATCGCAGAAGATGATTCTGGATATGATCAGTACTTCTCTCCAGATTCGACAAGGACGGGTGGAAGGCAACAAGATGGTGAACGCCAAGCTTATCAATCATAAACTCATCGACCGCGCCTGCCGTATCTTCATGGAACGCAATCCGGAATATACGGATTACGAGGAAGTGAAGCTGCTGATTCTGAAAGCAGGAAGCGTGAAGAAGGCGGAAGACCTGCTGAAGAGTAAAAGCGATTTAGATGTTTAGATAGTGTTAGACAAGACTTCATCTTTATAAAATAGGAATATCGAGACTTCACCTTATATAATAGAACTATATGGCAAAGAAAGCAATTGTAATGGGTGCCACATCGGGCATCGGAATGGAAGTGGCCAAACTGCTTGCTGCAAAAGGATGGCAGGTGGGAATCGCCGGAAGAAGAATCGAAAGATTGCAGGCGCTGATTTCGCAGGGCGGCATTACCTGCTACCAGCAAATAGACGTGACTTCTCCCGATGCTCCTGCCCAACTTCTCGAACTCATCGATAAATTGGGAGGCATGGATCTCTACTTCCATAGTTCCGGCATTGGCTGGCAGAACAACTCGCTGGATATAGAAAAGGAAATGAAGACCCTAGAAACCAACGGCTTGGGATTCACGAGAATGGTGGATACTGCATTCAACTGGTTTGCCGCCCAGTCTTCTACTCCAACCAATAAGAGTGAACTTTCTGTTCCTGAAAGTAAGAAGAAGGCAAACCATGCCTATCAGAATTTCCGCATTGCCTGCATCACTTCCATCGCCGGAACCAAAGGTCTCGGTGCTGCTCCTGCTTACTCTGCCACCAAGCGATTCCAGAACCATTATCTGGAATGCCTGTCGCAGCAAGCACGGATGCGTCATCTCCCCATCGCCATCACAGATATCCGACCAGGTTTCGTAAAGACCAACCTCATCGCAGGCAGCAGCAATCCGCTGCAGCTCAAATCGGAAGACGTGGCGAAACATATCGTGAATGCTATCGAAAACGGAAAGGAAGTTAAGGTGATAGACTGGAGATATGATATCCTCGTCTTCCTCTGGCGACTCATTCCTAGATGGTTATGGACGAGATTGAGAATTACGTCATAACAACTTTATTCCTTTCTGATGACAATCGTCTTGAACCAGTCTTTCAATACTCCAGCATATTGATCCTGCGAATCAGACAGCAGGATGACAACCTGGGAACCATCTTCCAGCATAGGACCAAGACACATACCTTCGTAATTGGCAAAGGAACGCTTGGAAAGAGACAAGCCGGTTTTCCATTCCGTGAGCAATCTCTTTTTCAAGAAAGGAGTATCTGATGAAAACTTCTCTTTCATAGAAAATACCTCAGAATTCAAAGGATTAATCAGATAGAGCTTGCACTTGCAGAAAGCACCTATCTTGATCTTAGGAATAAATGCCTCACGCTCCAGAACCAGAAGCTGCCCATCGGGCAAGACGCAAAGCTCACTCACACCCATCACATAGATATCTGCTTTCTTATGGGTAGAAGGTTGATCCATCTGATAGGCATAGGTCATCATATAACGAGAGTCTTTCTTGCTACTCACTTGCTCGCTATACTCTTCCTTGTTACTATCTTCCTTCATCTTTCCCCAATTAAGCCTCATCAAACGAAGCCGATTGGCCAATCCGTTTTGAGGAGTAGCAGGCTGTCCGTCCTTGCGGAGCGTGCTCTCAGATATCGTCCAGAGATACTGATGGACGGGATCAAAAGCCAGAGACTCAAAATTATAATTGGGATAAAAATCAGAAGAAGACCATCTGCTTTCCCAAAGGTTCTGCTGATAGCCAATCTTGGCAGCATCTGCCGAAGTAGGCAGAATAGGAAACTCCTTTAAACGGCAATATCCTTCACTTGCTATCATCAAGGTAGAATCAGAAACCTTCACGATGGCTTCATGGTCAAATCCCTTCTCCAGCCCCAGCCAAGGCTTGCCGTCGTTCAGAGTTCCATCTGTTCTCTCGGTAAAACCCAGGTTCTCTACCCGTTCCAGTTCGCCGGTCTTGGGATTCACCTGAATTCGGAAGTTGAAATACAGAGCACTATCCGACTTGTCGCTTACCACCGCATAGATATCATCATGCAGATGAGCAATGCCACTGTAGTTACCCGCAGCCACGGTTTTCGGAAAAGCCTTTTGGGAATTCTCTCTCACGACTTTCCAATCCTGTGCTCCAGCCAACAGACTGAATGCCAGGAAGATGGTCAGGATACTACAACGCAGCATAGGTAAGAACAAACTCCATGGTTAATTCGAAATCCACATGCGCCGTCTTTCTGCTCTTGAGATTCTCCACATCACACGACCAGTCTGCCATCGTATCAAATGGCTTTACCCGCATATCCTCAAACATCAGTTTTTCCTCTGAGAATAACTTGAAGACCGTTTCCTTGGCACACCAATGCACCAGCTTGGCATCCAGATCTTCCGCCTTCTCATCCTTTCGCAGGAATTTGGAAGCGATGCGCTCTACCCTATCGCTGAAGTATTCGATATCTACCGCCACTTCCTGATTCTTGGAAAGGATAAGCGCAGCATAACCCTTGGTATGCGAAACGCTGATATGATAACCACGGAACAATGGCTTTCCAGCCTCGTTGTGGGTAATGTCACCCGCATGAGAAAGCAAGCCCTTGGGAGCTCCGTTCGTCTTGAGCATCTCATACATTAATGCACGAATGGCAAGAAACTCCAGTTTCCTGCCATCGTTCTTATATTTCTCTTCCATCTGGGAACGGTAAGCCTGCAGAAGAGGATATGCTTCAAACAACTGTTCTACAGTCTCATCCATCTGCCACAAGCCCAGACTCACTCCCGGATAAACTTCTCGTATATTGACAACTGCCATACTATATAATCAAAATATTACAAATATAAGGAGGATGAACTACCTGGAAGAATTCTCCTCTTCGTTTCTTACCGGATGTACCGTCACCTTGATCTTGCTGATGCGGCGCTCCTCGATATTCATCACCTCAAAAGTATAGTTCTTATAATCTATCTTCTCGTGCATGCTTGGGAAATCACCCTTGATTTCCAAGAGCAGACCAGCCAGGGAATCAGCATCGCCCTCAACCTCCTCGAACTCTTCGTCATCTACATTCAGAATCTTGCAGAAGTCTGAAAGCAAGGTCTTGCCTTCGAAGATAAATGTATTATAATTTAATTTCGAATAGAACTTCTCCTCCTCATCATATTCATCATTGATCTCGCCAACGATTTCCTCCAGGATATCCTCCAGGGTAACGATACCGGAAGTACCGCCAAACTCATCTACCACAATGGCGATATGAACCTTATTCTCCTGGAACTCGCGAAGCAGATCATCTATCTTCTTGGTTTCAGGAACGAAGTAAGGAGGACGGATCAGACTCTGCCAACGGAAGTTGGATGCCTTTGAAAGATGTGGTAATAAGTCCTTGATATACAATACACCACGAATATTATCCGTATTATCCTGATATACCGGAATACGACTATAGTTGTTCTCTACAATACACTTCAACACCTCAGGATAGGTGCTGCGAATATCCAGGTCAACGATGTTCTGACGGGTGGTCATCACCTCCTTGGCTGTTTCATCACCAAATCGGATGATACCCTTCAGCATATTCTGTTCGTCCTTGATATCTTCCTTGTCGGTGAGTTCCAGAGCCTGTTCCAAATCATCCACACTCAGGACATGATTTTCTTTCTGTATAATCTTTTCAGCAACGATTCCACTCTTCAACAGTACATTCTCCAATGCCCAGAACACCTTGCGTGCAAACATAATGCCGCCCACACATCTACGGCAAAACTTGAGAGGATCCTGTCGGGCATAAACCTTAGGCATAATCTCTCCGAAGAGCAAAAGTAAGAATGTAAGGATTACGGTGATGATAAGGAACTGAAGCCAATAGGCTTTAGGACCAAACTCCACGATTCCGGCAAAAACATAGTTGAGGAGCATGATAATGGTGACATTCACAAAGTTATTGGTTATCAGTATGGTAGCCAATGTACGTTCTGAATCCTCACGCAACATCTGAATTTTCTTGTCACAGTCAGTTTTCTCGTCCTCCAGTTCCGCAATATCCGCTGGTGATAAACTAAAAAAAGCGATTTCGGAACCACTGGCAAAAGCTGACATACCAAGCAGGATAGCTGCCAATATAGCAGCTACAAAAACACCAGTAGATGGCTGCAAGAGCAGCACATCACTAAAAGCATCCGTTATGGTCGATATATCCAATTTCTGAGCTTAAAATTTAAAATGGTAAATCTTTGTTCTCAGTAGTCTCTGCAGGAGATGGAGTAGAAGATGAAGCAGGAGCTGAAGTTGGAGCTGAAGCTCCCGACCGCGAGGTCAGCATCTCCATATTATCAACGTATATCTCTGTGATATTATGTCGCTTACCCTGCTTGTCATCATAGAGTCGATAGCGGATCCGGCCTTCCACATAGAGTCGGTCGCCCTTGTGTACATACTTCTCCACCACCTTTGCAAGACCACGGAAGAACACGAGGTTATGCCAATCGGTATGATCTGGTACTTGCATACCATTAGCCAGGGTGTAACCTTTCTCCGTTGTCGCAAAAGACACTTGAGCTACCGCCTGATCTGCATCATAATAATGCACAACAGGTTCCTTGCCCACATTACCAATCAACATTACCTTATTCATAGTTTTCTAATAATTATCTTTTTACTTCCACATTCCCAGATAGCGGAAATGGAAATTCTTACCCTTAGCTGAAGGGAACTGACTACGAGAGTCAACTCTCTCCTTCAAGTGCTCTACAATACGAGTGTAGCAATCCAACCCCGACATAGCCTTTACATGAGCCACGAAATGAGTATCTCGGTATTCAAACTTTCCCGTAGCAGGCACCATCACAACACGCTTGAAATCCAAAGATCCCTCGTACCAGCCAGCCAACTCCTGTGTAAGATTCAGCATCACAGGATTCTCCTGACGTTCTGCAGGTGCAGACGAACGCAAGGCCTTCTTATCCTTGAAATCCTGCATCGTAGCAGCAGCCGTCTTGATAACTATGAAATAAATACGAGGACGAACTTTATAACGTTTAGGATAGCAAACATCGCTAGCGGCGTAATCTCTAATATCAGCCTCTAGCTCAGCATCCATACCAATTTCCGGGATACCTTTCAAAAAATCTATTGCTTCATCGACATTATTTACTAATGTCTCCTGATCAAAATATCTTAAATATAAATTCATAATAGGTATGTTTCTCTATTTTCAAATAGAATAGAGCGGAAAACGGGACTCGGACCCGCGACCCCAACCTTGGCAAGGTTGTGCTCTACCAACTGAGCTATTTCCGCCTAATAAAAAAAATATCAAAATGGTGAAGAGGAGGAGACTCGAACTCCCACGACACAATTGTCACTACCCCCTCAAAGTAGCGCGTCTACCAATTCCGCCACCTCTCCAACATTTAGATGCCATTTTGAACATCAGTGCCCAAGACAGGACTCGAACCTGCACGTTGTGAAACACACGCACCTGAAACGTGCGCGTCTACCAATTCCGCCACTTGGGCTCAAAATACATATCCTCATTTAACTAGGTACGTAAAAGAATGGAGCGGAAAACGGGACTCGGACCCGCGACCCCAACCTTGGCAAGGTTGTGCTCTACCAACTGAGCTATTTCCGCTTGTACAACTTCAAGAAGTGAAGAGGAGGAGACTCGAACTCCCACGACACAATTGTCACTACCCCCTCAAAGTAGCGCGTCTACCAATTCCGCCACCTCTCCATTACCTTGAAATTCCATACCTAATACAGAATGACATATTGTCCAAAATGTTCGAGCGGAAAACGGGACTCGGACCCGCGACCCCAACCTTGGCAAGGTTGTGCTCTACCAACTGAGCTATTTCCGCTTATTTCCTAACTTTCATAGGAGCGTTCCTCTGAATGCGAGTGCAAAAGTACTACATTTTTTTGAACCCACCAAATTTTTCAGCGTTTTTTTTATAAAAAATGCACATTTTTCTTCAATTTAGGGGAAAAACGTGCATTTTTAGGCGTATTTCAAGCATTATTCGTCCATTTTAGGGACAAACTTCATCAATTTCCCAGTCATCAATCCATCCTATCGCGATAGTCCTCATATCCAAATTCGCGCAAAATTTCCAAATTTCCGTCCAAATTTACGATTCCGATAGCCGGATGAGTGATGCCATTAAAGGTATTTGTCTTCACTGTGGTGTAGTGGAGCATGTCTTCAAAGATGACATTTTCGCCAATTTCCAGTTCATGATCGAATTTCCAGTACCCCATGAAGTCACCACTCAGGCAACTATTGCCACCTATTCTATATATATGTTCGCCCTCCGGAGCCTTCATCGGGTCTTCAACCTCCAAAGTTTCAGCATTTCTCACTGCCGGCATATATGGCATTTCGAGACAATCTGGCATATGGCAGGTAAAACTGGCGTTGATAATCGCAGTCTTGATACCTTTATCTTCTACCACATCTACTACCTGGGTTACCAACGGACCGGTTTGCCATCCAAAGGCACTACCAGGCTCCAGGATAACCTTCAGATGAGGATAACGGGCATGAAATCCCTTTAATATATTAATAAGGTGTAAAACATCATAATCCTTGCGAGTCATCAAGTGGCCACCTCCAAAGTTAATCCACTTCAACTGCGGAAACCATTTAGCAAACTTTTCCTCGATATGTGCCAATGTGCGTTCAAAGACATCCGCCCCACTCTCGCAATGGCAATGACAATGGAATCCCTCTATGTCGGAAGGCAAGGTTTCCGGCAACTTATCTGCCGATACGCCAAATCTGGTTCCCGGAGCACATGGATTATACAATAAGGTCTCCACCTCAGAATATTCAGGATTCACTCTCAATCCGTACTTGATTTCCGGATTTACCAATCGGGCACGCTCATGATAACGCTCATACTGAGAAAGCGAGTTGAACGAAAGATGACTCGAACAGCGGGCTATCTCATCAATCTCATAATCCGTATAAGCCGGCGAAAATGTATGCGCCGGACTTCCAAACTTCTCGAAAGCCAGTTTCGCCTCACTCAAAGAACTCGCCGTAGTAGAATGGATGTACTCTCTGAAAATCGGAAAAGTCTTCCACAGGGCATAAGCCTTGAAGGCAAGAATAATCTCCACATCGGCACGTTCTGCCACACTTTTGATAAGACTCAGGTTGCGTCTCAGTCTCTCCTCCTCCAAAACATAAATTGGGGTGTGAATCTCACAAAAAGTCGATAAATTTACTCTCATTTCTTGATAAATATTAATTTTATGGTACAAAGATAGCTTTTTATCCCGATATAATTGCAGGATTGCGAAATTTTTAATACTTTTGCAGTATAAAATGCATTTTGACAATGAAATTAGCAATAATGACCAAGTCCACATTCTTTGTGGAGGAAGATAAGATACTCACCTCGCTGTTCGACGAGGGGATGGACAACCTGCATCTCTTCAAGCCAGGTTCATCGCCCATATACTCTGAGCGCTTGCTCACTTTATTGCCAGAAGACTACCGACGCAAGGTTACGGTTCACGACCATTATTACCTCAAGCAGGAATACGACTTGGCGGGAATACACATCGATGATCCTCTTGCTCCTGTCCCTGATGGCTACAAGGGCAAATACAGCCGCACCTGTACTGACCTATTAAAGCTGAAGGAGATGAAGAAGAAGTCAAACTATGTTTTTCTGAAAAACATATTCGACTGCATCGAATTCAAAGACGAGAAATCCTCATTCTCTACACAGCAGTTAGAGATGGCTGCGAAGGCTGGTCTCATAGACAAAAAGGTATACGCCCTGGGAGGCATGAGCCTGGAAAATCTCAAAATGGCCAAAGACCTGGGATTTGGAGGCGTGGTAATCTGCGGAGACATCTGGAACCGCTTTGATATCCATAATGAGACTGACTTCAAGGAGCTGATTCAGCATTTCGAAAGACTGAGAAAAGCTATCAGCTAAAAACCAATTCGCAATGATTCATATATATATCATCTAGAATAATACATAACTATTAATACACGTAAACACTAAAGGAAATGAGTGACAAGAACTCTTATTTGGTATTCTCAGGTACTAACTCGAGATACCTTGCAGAGAAAATCTGCGCTAGTTTAGGTTGCCCACTGGGTAATTTGGTAGTAACCAAGTTTTCTGATGGTGAGTTTGGCGTTTCTTTCGAGGAATCTATCCGCGGTCGCGACGTATTCCTCGTGCAGAGTACCTTCCCTAATTCAGACAACTTGATGGAGTTACTTTTGATGATCGATGCTGCCAAACGTGCATCAGCTCGCCACATCATCGCTGTTGTGCCTTACTTCGGTTGGGCTCGTCAGGACCGTAAGGACAAGCCACGTGTCAGCATCGGTGCCAAATTGGTTGCCGACTTGCTTAGCGTTGCCGGAATTGACCGCCTCATCACCATGGACCTCCATGCAGACCAGATTCAGGGCTTCTTCGATGTTCCAGTAGATCACCTCTATGCTTCTGGCGTTATCCTGCCATACCTGCAGAGCTTGCACCTCAAGGATATGGTAATTGCTTCTCCAGACGTAGGCGGTTCTAAACGTGCCAACACTTATGCCAAATACTTCGGTTGCCCTCTCGTACTTTGCAACAAGACTCGTGCTCGCGCAAATGTAGTTGCCAGCATGCAGATCATTGGTGATGTAAAGGACAAGAACGTAGTCATCATCGATGACATGGTTGATACCGCAGGTACTATCACAAAGGCTGCTGATATTATGAAGCAGGCTGGTGCCAAGACTGTTCGCGCTTGTGCTTCTCACTGCGTAATGAGTGGTCCTGCTTCGGAACGCGTACAGCATTCTGCTCTCGAGGAGATTGTTTTCACAGATTCAATCCCTTACACCAAGCGTTGCGACAAGGTTAAGCAGCTCACCATCGCGGATATGTTTGCTGAGACTATCCGCCGCGTAGAGGATAACGAGAGTATTTCTTCTCAGTATCTCGTATAAAAATTCCCACATTATTATATATAAACAAAAAAAGGAGCCTTCCCTACTCTTCTTGAGCGGGAAGGCTCCTTTTCTTTTGTTTATTTTCTGATTCTTCTTCTATTTTCTGATTACAAATAATACCCGGTTTTCTTTCTAATCCGAGAAAAGAAACAAAAAAAATCCTGCACCTCTATGCGAGCTGCAGGATTCATTATATTTATATGATGCGAATAGAAATCCGCTATCCTATTAGTCCAACCACTTAACGTAGCAGAAGTCCTGACGATGTGGCAACTTCTCATTCTTAGGATACATACGAACGCCTGTCTTGAATGAACCAGCATTGATTGGCTCAATCTCAGCCTCGAATGTAAAGTTGTTGCCCTCATGACCAACCATCTTGAATGGATAAACAGCATAGATCTGCTTACCATTCTCTGGCTGATCCTTCAATACAACAAGCTCCAAGCCTACTGCATCGTTCAACCCCTGCTCATCAATAACATACTGAACCTTGATCTTCTGACCTGTCTCAGCAGCCATCAACTTGCTGTCATCCTTAGATACTACGTGGATACCATCCCAACGCTCAGCAACGCTTTCCTTCCAGAGTGCAATCTCCTTAGCCAAAGCATTGTCGTTAGCGCTCAACTTCTTGAAGCGGGCAGCCTCCTTGTTGTAGAACTTATCATAGTAGTCATCCAACTGACGCTTCATTGTATAGTGAGGAGCGATAGTAGCGATAGAGTTCTTTACTACCTGAATCCACTCCTTGCTGAAGCCTTCCTTGTTCTTGTTGTAGTACATTGGGATGATGTCGTTCTCCAAGAGGTTGTAGATAGTAGCAGCATCGAGTTGATCCTGGTAACCCTGGTTCTGGTATGTACGCTTCTCAGGAAGAGCCCAACCAGCACCCTCGCGGTAACCTTCTACCCACCAACCATCAAGTACAGAGAGGTTGACAACACCGTTCATCTCAGCCTTCTCGCCAGATGTACCAGAAGCCTCCAATGGACGTGTAGGAGTATTCATCCAGATATCAACACCTGAAACCAGGCGACGAGCCAAAGTCATATCGTAGTCCTCGAGGAAGATAATCTTGCCAAGGAACTCAGGACGCTGGCTGATTTCGAAGATCTTCTTGATCAAGCCCTGACCTGCACCATCTGCAGGGTGAGCCTTACCTGAGAAGAAGAACAATACTGGGTGCTCTGGATCGTTAACAATCTTAGACAAGCGCTCCAAGTCAGTGAAGAGCAAGTGAGCACGCTTGTAAGTAGCGAAACGACGGCAGAAACCGATCATCAGAGCGTTAGGATTGATACGCTCGAGCAAAGATACTACACGAGCAGGATCACCCTGGTTCTTCAACCATGTCTGTGTGAACTTCTCACGGATATAAGCTACGAGCTTCTTCTTCAATGTCATACGGGTATTCCAGATTTCTGCATCTGAAACATTGTAGATGGCATGCCAGATTTCCTCGTTGCTCTGGTCGTTCATGAAGTTCTTGTCGAAATATGTATCATAGAGCTTACGCCACTCTGTTGCTGTCCAAGTTGGGAAGTGAACACCATTGGTTACATAACCTACGTGGTTCTCCTCTGGGAAATAACCCTTCCAGATGTTAGAGAACATCTGCTGGCTTACCCAACCGTGAAGCTTACTTACACCATTAACCTCCTGGCAAGTGTTGCAAGCGAATGTAGAGAGGCAGAAACGCTCGTTGTGATCGTCTGCGTTCTCACGACCCATACCGATGAACTCATCCCAAGAGATACCAAGGCGCTGTGGATAGCCACCCATGTACTTACCGAAGAGAGCCTCGTCGAAGTAGTCATGACCAGCTGGCACTGGAGTGTGAACAGTATAGAGAGAAGAAGCGCGAACCAACTCGAGAGCCTGGTTGAAGTTCAAGCCATCCTCCTCAATGTAATCGCAGAGACGCTGCAGGTTGCAGAGAGCAGCATGACCCTCGTTGCAGTGATAAATATCTTTCTTGATACCAAGTTTCTTCAATGTCAGGATACCGCCGATACCCAACAGGATTTCCTGCTTCAGGCGATTCTCCCAGTCACCACCATAGAGAGAGTGAGTGATAGGACGGTCGAACTCTGAGTTCATATCATTATCTGTATCCAGGAGATACAACTTGATACGACCTACGTTCATCTGCCATACATAAGCGTGAACCTGATAGTTCATATAAGGTACATCGATGACAACAGGGTTGCCATTCTCATCCAGAACACGCTCCAAAGGGAGAGAATTGAAGTTCTGAGCATCATAATTGGCAATCTGCTGACCATCCATGCTCAAAGACTGCTTGAAATAACCATATCTGTAGAGGAAACCAACGCCACACATATCCACGTTGCTGTCAGAAGCCTCCTTCATATAGTCACCAGCAAGCATACCGAGACCACCAGAGTAGATTTTAACCACCTGGTTGATACCATACTCCATGCAGAAGTATGCTACAGAAGGACGCTTTGAGTTTGGCTTCACATCCATATACTCACGGAACATCTTGTAGACGTTCTTAACCTTAGCCATTGTCTCCTTATCCTTAACAATGGCCTCCTTACGATCGTAGCTCAAACGCTCCAAAAGCAATACTGGGTTAGCGTTGCATTTCTCGTACAAATCAGCATCGAGACTCTTAAACAAGTCACGACCCTCATAGTTCCATGCCCACCACATATTGTGAGCAATCTCGTCCAAGCACTTCAATTCCTTCGGAAGGCTAGACTTAATAGTAGTCTCCTTCCATTGAGGAGCATTAGCATAGTCTGCTTTAATTTTCATTGTGTTTCGATTTATATTAAACTATTTATATCTCATTAATTACATCGTGATTTCTCACTATTAAGAGAGAGAGAATTCTTATTACTTCATACGGTCCTCTGCCTTACGCAATGCGAAGTCATAGGCATCGTAATAATACTCGATGAAATGCTTCCACAATGCCTTTTCAGAGAGTTTCTCGGCATTCTTGCGGCACTTGTTCACTTGAGTCTTGGTCATACCAGAGTATTTGGCTACAGTATCCTTGATAGCATCAGCTACCTCTGAATAATTGTAGTCGGTACGCTTAATTACCTTCACACCATCCTCTATCTCGCTATAACTTCCCTTCTCTGAGTTCGCCCAAAGACCAAAGCCAGCCAAGTCGGTGGTGATACATGGCACCTTGAATGCAACAGCCTCCAATGGAGTATAACCCCATGGTTCATAATAAGAAGGATAGATGCAGAGGTCATTACCCAAAACGACATCATAATAACTCTTGTTGATGACACCATCATCGCTAGTCAAATAGCAAGGCAAGAATATCAACTTAACCTTGTCTTCCTTGTTATTATGCATATTGAAGTACTTCAACATACCCAAGACATTGTCATGACTCATATTATGCAGCCAATGGGTAATCTCTGGAACTTCAAGTGGAGTATCAAACTTCTTTCCACTTTCCAAACGCTCAAGAAGATCCTGACGTGGATCACCAACCCAACCAGGTACATCGATGAATGCCAAAACATTCTTCTTCAAATTGCTATCGCGAAGCAAACGGTTCATCGCCTCGATATAGACATCAATGCCCTTGTTGCGGAACTCGTATCGACCACTGGTGGAAACAATAAGTGTATCATCGTCCAAGTCGGTACCCATCAATGCATTAGCTACATCGAGCAAACGCTTTCTTGCCTCCTTACGTTTCTTAGTGAATGTAGAAGCTTTAGGTACAAAACTATTATCAAATCCGTTAGGTAATACAAAGTCAACAGGCTTATCCAAGAGTTCCTTACACTCATTGGCTGTAATATCACTTACCGTAGTAAAGCAATCAACATACTTTGCGGTTTGCTTTTCAATTGAATGTTTGCTCTGCATATTGAGCTCCTGTGCCATCTGATCGCCATTATAGGCAAAAAGATAGTCATAGAGAGGCTTATTATTACCTGCAATACTGCGACCAATGCTAGTAGCATGTGTAGTAAATACAGTAGCAACTTCTGGCAAATGCTTATTCACATAGAGCACGCCAAGACCGGTCATCCATTCATTTCCATGATAAATAACCTTCTTACCCTTGCCCACAACATGCTTATAGAAACTTTCTACAACCAATGCAGCAGCATAAGAGAACATGGATGCCTCATCATAATCACCATAAGCATGAAGACTATCCACTTGATAATCATTCCAAAGCTGGCCATAGATTTGGTCTTTCTGTTCAAAATAAGGTTGGAAATCTACCAAGACTGCCACAGGCTCGCCAGGGATTTGCCATCTACCTACCTTTACATTCAAGCCCTCTTTAAGAGCTTCTGTTTTCCACTCCGCATAAAGCGTATCATCCTCAGAGAAATAAGGATTTACCTTCTCTCCCCAACAATCAGGACCAATAAATATGAGTCGGTCCTGTAACTTTTCCGTAAGAGTCAGAGCTCGTGTCGACAAAACAGTGTATATACCACCAACTTTGTTACACACTTCCCAGCTAGACTCAAATATATAATCTGGAAATAATCTGTTCTTTTCCATATAAATATCAATAAAACACCGCAAAGATAGGTAAATATTTGCAAAAAAACAAATATATCTCATTAAAATCATAAAAAAAATAACGTTTTCTTGATTTAAATGAATAACTTTGTGCAGTTAATAGAATTTTATATATGAAAAGAAGATTTTTAATAACATTATTGTGCCTTATCAGCATAGTATGCATGGCACAAAACGATAGTACTTTATTCAAAGGCAAACTGACTAACAAGGAGTTGAACGTCTATATGAGCATCGACTTCTATCACAAGAATCTCAAAGTTCAGGGGCAGGAAGTATTTGGAGAGATGCCTGGTTACTTTGGAGATAGACTGGATAGCAGAAAATGGCTGATCACTGATGCGGATGTAGATGGCAAGATAGCTCACCTCTCCATTATTAATGATTATGGAAGCGAAGATCTTGTGGCTGACCTAGTTTTACTCTCAGATGGCACTTACGAGCTCCAGCAAAAAGAAGGAAGCAGCATCAAGATTGCGCGAAATCGTAAATGGGTTAAAATTCCTAAGAATTTGGTATTCATCAAGGAGAATTAATACCCAAGAGAAAATGGAATATACTTATACCTAAAGAGCAAAATTGTTGCGTTTTTTTAAGGCTCATATTTTTCATATTTTCAGGCAATCATACAGTTCACCAAAAATACGAGAAATATGAGCCTCTTTATTATGTTAAATAGAAGGTGAATAAACAAAAAACCTCGATTACAGGACGTAATCGAGGTTAAAATAAATAAAAGAAGGCGGCTACCTACTCTCCCGCATTGCATTGCAGTACCATCGGCGCAAGTGAGCTTAACTTCTCTGTTC